>JBFHPN010000474.1:0-2706 GCA_041592735.1 Oleiphilaceae bacterium
TGACGCAGAATCGCCTGTGCCTCTTCGAAGCTTAGTATACGGTTTGCAGAACTGAATTGCCGGGACATGATGGCGCCCACACTGACGCGCCTCAAAGCCTGAATAACAGGGCTGGTACTGAAATCGACACCTTGTTCTTTTAAAATACTCAGAAAAACCGATTGCTGTTTGAATACCTCACTGGCGACCATGCTCGATATAACAATGATTAGCATGCCCGGCATAATGATGTTGGGATTTTGTGTCAGCTCCAACAAAGCCAGCAGGGCTGCAAGAGGCGCTTGCAGGGCTGAACCCATCATCGCCCCCATGCCTAGCATCGCATAGAATCCCGGAGAGGATGCAATCGAAGGCATGAAGGTTTCGGCTAAGATACCGAAAATACCCCCTACGCTGGCACCGATAAATAAAATCGGACCGACTAATCCACTCGGCATACCAAGGCCGACAGACACGCCTGTCACAATTATTTTTCCCAAAGCAATCGCGCAAAGCAGCATTAACCCAACCTGACCTAATAGGGTTTGATTGACCGTGTCGTAACCGATACCCATTATTTCTGGCAGGATCATGGCAATCGCAGCCGTCAGGCAGCCGGCTAATATAATTCGATAAAAAATATTAAATCGAATATGACGGATGGTTTGCCTGATCAGGGTCACGAATGCTGCAGAGACGACACCTATAATGATGCCACACAGAATGATGTACGGAATTTCGAACAATGAATTCATATACAATTGGGGGACCAGAAAAGCAGGTTCATTGCCATAGACAGCCTGTGATAAAACGGCAGCAGCGACTGAGGCAATGATCACGGGAGTGAACCCGGCGAGGGTATATTCCATCATGATCACTTCCATGGCGAAAATAACCCCGGCTATCGGGGTGTTGAATGACGCGGAAATCGCCGCAGCCGTGCCACAACTGATTAAGATACGAATACTGTTATTCGGCAAATGCAGATATCGACCCAGTAAACTGGAGCAGGCTGCACCGAGGTGCACGGCGGGCCCTTCCCGCCCTGCAGACTGGCCACTCATTAGGGTTAATACCCCGCCTACAAATTGTGTGACCAGACTTTTGAAGGAGATATAACCCTGATGATAGTTCAAGCGTTCTATCACAAAGGCAATTCCTACTTTACGTTGCCTGATTTTTAAACGATACCAAATGACGGCAATCAGCACTGCGCCACTGAAAGGCAGCATCGCGCGCATAAACTGTGACAAGCCTTCAAAGTTTTCAGGATCACCATTAGGAAGAAAGTAAGTCAGCGGAACTTCGATGACCAGACGAAACACCAGAATCAACGCAGAGGTCAGCAAGCCAACCATCAAGCCAAGTATAGCAAGTTGCGGTAATGCTTCGGCCCCTGCCAGCTTTTGCCGGAAAACACGCTTGTAGTTTTCAAAAGAGTCTCTGAGAGACATAGCGGGAAGATCCTGAACAATTGACTCTCTTAGATCATACAGAATTATTGCTCAGAATAAAGTATTGAAGCACGTTTACTAAGTGTAAACAGGCGCTTCAGGCACGTTGAGCCTGGGTGTTAAGGCGTTCAATTGTTTCAGCCATCCGAGCGTGAATCTGTTGACATAAGGTATTGATCTCCTCATGCGGAATATCTTTTGTTTGAACGGCCGGAAGTACTTCGATATAAACATCTCCGGCATGCCATTTATTGAGCCTGAGATGCTGAGGATAAGCACTGGCACAGATTGGGATGATCGGCGCATTGGCCTGTTTCGCCATGTGAAACGCCCCTTTTTTGAAAGGAAGAAGATTATTACCCTTATTGCGGGTGCCCTCAGGAAATACCCAAATTGACGTTTGCCGTTCTTTGAGAGCCTGGGTCGTTTCTGTCATGGTGGTGATAGATGCTTTTGATTTTGAACGATCAATCATGATATTACCTGCCAGCCAATAAACTTGGCCAAATAAGGGTAAATACCGCAGGCTTTTTTTGCCAACGCTAACGCAGCGGCGAGGTATCAGCCCGCCATGGATAAAAAGGTCTAAATTATCCTGATGATTGGCGATGACAACTGAAGGCGGCATCGATTGCAAATGCTCCAAACCTTTAACATGCAGCCGCACCCCCAAAAGTTTTAATCCGCCCAGGCTGAACATCCGGGCGCAAATTCGAGTATTATCAGGGTTGAAAGGTCTTAACAGGCAAACAAGTATGCCAAGCAGAGCGACGGCAAAAAAATAAGTTATAACCAGAAGTGTACGAATAAATAAAATCATAGAGTCAGCCAATTATTAGTATTGATGATTATAGAGAAAGGCATAACGAGCATTATAGAGTTAACCTGATAAAAGCATTTAGGGAAAACAAGCCACCGATGATGATAAAACGTCGATTAGTGCGCTTCGGCCCAAGAAGAAAATCGTTAATACATTGGTGCTTAGCTGGTAAGATAGCGCACAAATTTTAGTTAACAGGATGGATTAAAAAGTGATTAAAGTAGGTATTGTTGGGGCAACAGGATATACCGGTTCGGAATTATTGCGTTTATTAGTGCTTCACCCGGATGTTGAAATTGTTGTGGTGACCTCAAGAACAGAACAGGGCTCGCCTGTTGCCGAAATGTTTCCTCATGTTCGCGGATATCTTGACCTTGATTTTTCCGACCCAAGCATCGAGGAGCTGTCTGTTTGTGATGTCATCTTTTTTGCGACACCGCATGGGGTGGCTCA
>JBFHPN010000475.1:0-2704 GCA_041592735.1 Oleiphilaceae bacterium
AGTCCTATATCAGGCTTAAGCGCCCCGAGGTAATTGATAATGGCCACCGATTCAGTAAGGACACCATGCTCGGTTTTTATTGCCGGTACTTTTCCAGCAGGATTAATTGCCAGATAGTCTGCTGAGCGCCCATCGCCTTTTTGAAGATTCACCAGCTGGTAGGTGTAGTCCAAGCCTAGTTCTTCCAACATCCAGGTCACGCGTATACTTCGCGTGTCAGGATAGCCAAATACAGTGATCGACATGACTCATCTCCTCTTTTCTTCAGTTATTTTTATGTTGATGCCGAGCATCTTTCTAGATTATCAATAGTATGCTTATCCGATTAGTGATGGTAGTCAGATTATGCATAAATCACCTAAATACATTTATCTTGCTGACGCGGCGTGTTGAATTACAAATTTCAACTTAAGCACTACATGAAAAAACAAAACGTATAAATCGTTACACGCCTGCTATCTATAATGAAGGGTAGACATTCGCCTTTGTGCACAGTCATGACGAGCGCCAAGATCAGCAGCCTCAGAGCACTGTGCATCCCGGTCTGTTAATGGCAAACAATACCTTGATGCAAACTTAATCAGTTGGAGAGTACTTTATGTCCACTCATAGTGCCCGTTATGATGAGCCTCTAAGTGATTATTCCGATGATTACGAGACCATCATCCTACCCGATGGCACCGAAGTTAAAAGGGAGCGACAGACTAAAGCACAAGCTAGAATACAAGCACTTCGTATCAAGCAGCGAAATGAACAACTCAGACGCGCGCTGATGTCCCTTTCCTCACCCGGCCATGAACCACTCGACCGAAAAGTTGAACCGTTTAGTGAGGCGCAGAATAGTGAAACCCTTCAACAAGACCTGAAAACCGAAAAAGGCACTCAAGGTATGACTGCCATCGAAAAACAGATAATTGCGAATGCCGAACGAAAGACCAAACAGTTTGACCCCTCGCAAGCTGCTGAATCATCACAACTAGAAACAGCGGATAGTATATTTCCGATACTGAAAAAAATTCTCCGGTTGCACCCCTGAATTCAGCTATTTGTACGGATAATCTTTAGCTTTGTCCTGAGCATAGCGTAAGGCTGCCCCGGCAATATAACCGCCTTTTCCGGTGGTAATCCAGCGTTTGATCCTTGCGGCATCACCCTGAGGTGTAAGCTTCCCAAAGGCATCAAGAAATACCATGCCTACATATTTGCCATCCAACTTGCTCATGAGCACCAGGCAGCGGCCCGCCTCAGTAATATAACCGGTTTTACTCAACGTAATGTCCCAGCTATCCCGAGACACCAGACGATTTGTATTTCCATAGGACAAGCTATAGCCCGGGTTTCGAAACCTCGCTGTATAGTAAGAGTCGGTTGAATACTGTTGGATACGCTCATGCCGGGCAGCTGCGGCCAGTAATTTTGTTAAATCTGCTGCAGTGGCAAGGTTATGTTTGGAAAGGCCACTGGGATCAACAAAGGTGGTGTTAAGCATACCCAATTGTTTTGCCTGTTGATTCATCGCTGCAACAAACGCCTCCACGCCACCGGGATGATGATAGGCCAAGGTATAAGCTGCCAGGTTTTCCGAGGACATTAACGCCAGCTTGAGTAAGTCCTGCCGTTTTAATTCAGAGCCGATACGCATTCGGGAGTAGGCATTTTTACGTGTTTCCAGATCCGGTTTCGGTATCTCTAACCATTCATCCAATGCCAGATTGGATTCCAGAACCACCAATGCTGTCATTACCTTAGTAATTGAAGCGATGGGCGTTACCCAATCAGCATGCTTGCTGTATAGCATTTCGCCGGAATTCACATCGAAAACAGCCGCCTTGACCGAACCCAGCATTACCTCAGAAGAATTCGGTTTATCCTGTGTGGTTTTAGCCAAAACCGGCAAAGCGCCAACACAACAAGCCACAAATAAAAGGATTGAGAAAAAGCGCAATTGTTTGGTATTGATGAGAAATCCAGACATAGTCTAAAGGTCATTCCTTATAAAATAAATTTGAAGGTGGGAGCAGCGCCCCGCCTGTAGTATTAAAAAACCCCGGATAAACCGGGGTATTCGCTTCATACGCTGTATAAAAAACATACCTTCGATGAAGATTAAAGGGCAGCAAGTGCCTCATTGAATATCGCACTAGGGCGCATTGCTGCGGATACTTTCTCTGGATCAGGATGATAATAACCGCCAATATCCATATGATGCCCCTGGGTTGTATTTAATTCAGAGACAATCTTTTCTTCATTCTCGCTCAGCGTTTTAGAGAGAAGGGTGAATTTGGCCTTCAATTCTGGGTCTTCATCCTGCGCAGCAAGTTCTTGCGCCCAATAAAGTGCCAGGTAGAAGTGGCTGCCCCGGTTATCCAGCTCACCGGATTTTCTCGATGGCGACTTATCATTTTCAAGGAAGGTTTCCGTGGCCTTATCCAGCGTCTGCGCCAGAATTTTTGCCTTTTGGTTATTTGTTTTCTTACCCAAGTCCTCAAGCGAAACCGCGATCGCCAAAAACTCTCCCAGAGAATCCCAACGGAGATGATTTTCTTCGAGGAATTGCTGAACATGTTTTGGAGCAGAACCACCCGCCCCGGTTTCAAACAAACCACCCCCCGCCATCAAGGGAACGATAGAGAGCATCTTGGCGCTGGTACCCAGTTCAAGAATCGGAAACAAGTCGGTTAAATAATCCCGCAACACGTTACCG
>JBFHPN010000476.1:0-2704 GCA_041592735.1 Oleiphilaceae bacterium
AATCGATTAAACGAACCGGTTTTGGTCAGAACTTATTCGACGAATTACGCTATCTGGATGAAGGCCAGGCTGATCAAAGCTGTGAAGGGCGCCCCTTGAATGATGAGTTTGTGCTAAATCAACCGCGTTATCAGGGTGTGAGTATTTTGCTGGCTCGCCAGAATTTTGGCTGCGGTTCCTCGCGTGAGCATGCTCCATGGGCCTTGGATGACTATGGTTTCAGGTGTGTAATAGCACCAAGTTTTGCTGATATATTCTTTAATAACTGCTTTAAAAATGGCTTGTTACCTATTGTTTTAAAAGAAGAAGAGGTTGATGAGTTATTTAATGAAACGTTTAAAACTGAGGGCTATCAAATCACTATTGATTTGCCTCAACAAACGGTGACGACACCTTCCGGCAAGGTCCTGCATTTTGAGATTGATAACTTTCGAAAACACTGTTTATTAAATGGTTTGGATGAAATCGGTGTCACCTTGGAAAGTAAAGCGGATATTGAGTCTTATGAGGCACAACGCAGAAAATCTGCACCTTGGTTATTTGATGCAATCAAGGTTGACGCATAAAGTTGCCTATATGCTCCCTCCAAGAGAGATAAGCAAATAAATTCATATACAAGAGAGCGGAAAGTGATGAAAAAATTAGGTTTAGTAGGATGGCGAGGGATGGTTGGTTCTGTTCTGATGCAGCGTATGCAGGAAGAACAGGATTTTAAATTAGTAGAGCCTGTGTTTTTTACAACGTCTCAAGCAGGTGAAGCGGCACCCGATATGGGGCAAAGCGAAACCCATCTTAAGGATGCAAATGACTTAGATGAATTGGCTAAAATGGATATTATTATCACCTGTCAGGGTGGGGATTATACTAAAGCCATCCATCAACCCCTCAGAGATGCTGGCTGGCAAGGCTATTGGATTGATGCGGCATCCTCTTTAAGAATGAAAGACGATGCAGTGATCATCCTCGATCCTGTTAACCGCCATGTTATTGATGAAGCACTAGCTAAAGGGCTTAAAGATTTTATTGGTGGAAACTGCACAGTCAGTTTAATGTTAATCGCCTTAGGCGGTTTATTTGCTGAGGATTTAATTGAATGGGTCTCACCGATGACCTATCAGGCAGCCTCGGGTGCGGGTGCCAAAAATATGCGTGAGCTGATCACCCAGATGGGAGATATTTTTGATACGGTTAAATCGCCCTTATCTGATCCAGCCAGCGCGATTCTTGAGATTGATCAGGCTGTTGCCGAACGTTTGCGTTCAGGTGATTTCCCAGTGGATCAGTTTGGTGTGCCATTGGCGGGCAGTCTGATCCCTTGGATTGATACTCAGCTTCCCTCAGGGCAGAGCCGTGAAGAGTGGAAAGCGGGTGCTGAAACCAACAAAATCCTGGGTATTCAGACTAAACCGATAGCGATCGATGGCTTATGCGTTCGAATTGGCGCGATGCGCTGCCATAGTCAGGCGCTCACCATCAAGCTCAAGAAAGATTTGCCGGTGTCTGAAATAGAAGCCAAATTGGCATCAGCGAATGACTGGGTGAAAGTCATACCGAATGAAAGAGAACGAACGATACGAGAATTAACGCCTACGCAAGTGACAGGTACTTTGAGTGTTCCTATCGGGCGGATCCGCAAACTGGCGATGGGGCCTGAATACATTTCTGCATTCACTGTCGGCGATCAACTTTTGTGGGGCGCTGCAGAACCGTTAAGACGCATGCTTCGCATACTTCTCGGTGAATAACTATCTCCAAATACCAAAGGAGCCTTTTGTGGGCTCCTTTTTTTTGTTCTGACTTAAGAGAAAATTAATCTATATCGCATAAATATGTATTGCATCAGGAATTACATCAGCTTCAAAATACCCGCTCACTATTTGATTTTCCAAAGGAAAGGAATATGAACAAACTGACTCTACTTTTAACAGGTGCCTTATCTTGCTCAGTTATGGCGAATGAAACACAAAATCGTGCCATGATGGATATGATGCAGGCTATGGCTTCGCAAAGTGCAGAAAACCAGCAAGTCGCTGAATGTCTGGGCACTAGTGTGCCAAAAATGAAAGCGGCATTTAACCGTACTATTGAGTCCTGTTTTAATAAATTAAAAAAACTTCCTTCTGAAGAGTTTGCAGATGAGATAAGTGTGTGTCTTGAATTAGAGTTGCCGTCTAGCCTGGGTATCAGTCAGGATCGATTCCAAAAATGTGATGAAGATGCGTCCGAAGATAACAGCTTTATGTCACCAGAAATGAAAGCCTTGCAGGATAAAATTGATCGTTTATCCAGTGAGCTGGATGCCCTTTATGAGAAAGGCGCATCCGAGTCACAATTAGAGCGTAAGATCATTGAGCTTGAGGCCGCTTCTGAACAAATGAATAGCTTGACAGAGCAAGCTTTTGCGCCAGGCGGCAGCATGCAACAGGAAATGATGAAGCAGTTTGATATGATTTCTCAATCAAGTGAGAGCACCTTGAAATATATCACCTTGCCTATTTATCCAAATGCCAAGGTTATGGTGCATATGCCTGCTTCAGGTCGATTAGAACTTGATAAACAATATATTACCTTACCAGCAGCGACTTTTTCCTCTCCTGACGACGCTGCGAAAGTGGTGGATTATTACGCAAAAAATCTTAAAGGATTTCAGAAAAAGCAATTGAAGAACGGTGAAGTGGTATTCATGAAAAATATGCCAGAAGAT
>JBFHPN010000477.1:0-2704 GCA_041592735.1 Oleiphilaceae bacterium
CGACCAAGATGATATCGGGTTGATTTATTAAGGCCCTCACGATCGCCACGCGTTGTTGCTGCCCAATACTTAAATTCATTGCGGGTTGATTTAACAAAGCCTCTGGCAGATTCAGGGACGAAAATATCTGTCTGGCGCGATCTTCTGTTGAACCGGTGCAAGCTTGAGCAAAGTGCGCCGCCAATAGCACATTATCCATGACCGACAAATAAGGAATGAGATTAAATTGCTGAAACACCACACCAATGTGCCTGGCTCTGAAGCGATCACGCTGGGCATGACTGAGTGTTTGCAAATTTGTTCCGGCAATCTCTATATCGCCCGAATCGGCACTCAAAATGCCGGACAATAGATTCAATAAGGTTGACTTTCCTGAACCCGAAGCACCCTGCAAAAATAACCGGGCACCGGGTTCAACCTGCCACTCTGGAATACACAACATGGGCGCCCCTCCTTTTTGATAGGAGAAGGACACATTACGTAAAAATAACGCAGGATGATCAGAATTCGTTGTCATAATCTACTCAATGTTTGAACTTTTACGTTATGATTAGGCCTGAGATTCACAGTGGTCTGAACCATTTTCATTTGCCTGCCGGGACAGGAACATTCATGTTAAAAACCTATTCTTTGATAATCGCAGCTATTTTTTGTCTGCTAGGTACGCAAGCGCTTCATGCACAAGCCAGCCCATCCAGTCATTATACGACGATCGAATGGACCGATCTCATGCCGCCTGATGATCTTGAAGCTCTCATGAATCCACCTGAAGAATTACAAAACATCGAGGATGGATCTGAAGCAGACCAGATCAGCAGTCAAATTCAAAGCGCCATCGCGCTGGCCAGCGACAGCCGATATCAGCAAGCACTTTCCTCCACGCGTATTCGGCCAGAATATAACAATAAAGCCATTCGAATTCCCGGTTTTATTGTGCCACTAAGCTTTGGCGAAAATAACAGTATTACCGAGTTTTTTATCGTCCCTTTTTTTGGAGCTTGCATTCACGTACCGCCACCGCCACCGAATCAGATAATTTTCGGCAAATATCCGCGCGGTTTTAAACTTGATGCCTTGTACGACCCCTTCTGGATTGAAGGCACCCTTAGCACCGAGCTGGTTGAAAACGATATGGCGACAGCAGCCTACACCATTAAAATAGATCAGATCACCGACTACACCGAATAATCAGCCTCTCCTATCAACCGGATGCTGCCTATTGCATCGATAGGCAGTTCTCACAGACACAATCCAACTCCAGCTGGGTGGTCTGCAAACGGTAGCCGGCTTGTCGTACGGATTGACTCAACTCATCCAGAATCTTACGGGTAATACCAATCTCTTTAACAGCATGACAGTCCCGACAAATGAGAAACTGCGGCACTTCATGCTGATGCTCACAGGTAATATGCGAGCAGGCTAAATATTTATTGGCCGAACTCAACTTATGCACCAACTGTATCGACACCAGAAAATCCAATATGCGGTACACCGACATTGCCGGCATTCGCAAATCATTTTCTTTATTCAACTGATCGGCCACTTCATAGGCAGATAATGGCGTCTCAGATCGAATAAGTTGCGCCAACACCCGCTCTCGCTTTTCGGTAAGCTTGCCGCCCTGCGCACGACAAAGCACAGCGGCTTTTTGCAAAATGTGCTTGGTTGACGCTGCCGGCAACTGTGTGGTGTGCTCAGACATTATTCACCGCCCTGACGTTGTTTTGGATAACGATCCAACAATAAACAAATACCTGCTTACTCATTTGGCCATATTAGTTTAGAGGACGATCGGTTTAACTCGGCAGCGCCTTGTTGCCCGCCAATAATATAGGCGACATCAAGCTTTTCGATCCCTTTGAATTGATCCAGCAAACTGAAGTGTATGGATTTTAGTGCACTCAGGTTAGGGCACTCAGCCTGATATTCAACCACAAACTCACGGTGCTCATCCCCACTATCAGCATGGTGCTCGTGCTTGTCGTGCTTGTCGTGCTTGTCGTGCTCTGAGTATGAAGAGAATGGATTCGTGATGTCTACTGTTGTAAATCGGCAGGTAGTGCCATTAAAAGCTATTAAAGCCTCGGGCTGATGCAATTTTTTTAAGACCGCCTCCAGCGCTTTGTGCTGTGCTTTAGTGGCAGGCTCATGTTCAAATCCCAGCATATTCATTGCTGGCGATTCCAGACGCAACATAACACTGTTCGCTTCAGCAACCAGGTTCAGGGTAGCCTGACCATGAACGTGCGCGGATTGATCCGCCGCACTTTCGGCCGCAGCCAACAGCAACACAACACCCAGAGAAAGACATCGACGCATTTTATTATCTCCTTTAATTAATATGATACATCATATCATATTAATCAGGATTGGCCAGCCTTCAATTAACCCCATTACGCTAAGAGATCAGCACGTAAGTGTGTTTTTTAAATCAGCTATGGCACAATGCCTTGGTGACTATCTTTTCGAGGCGGAAGCCCTTTTTATCTCATATACCCTGAACACTGGAGCTTGCTGCTTGTATCCCCCTAAAGAGCCACACCAGCCCCTATTCGAGATTCCCTCTGAACCCCGTACCCGAACCTCTGACGTGCTGCTTGCCCTGGCTGAGCGCAGCAAAGAATCCGAGATTACATTGCGAATTCTAAGCGAGCGCTTTGGCGACCGAACGTTTGGTATGCTGCTGGTACTGTTTTCTATCTTC
>JBFHPN010000478.1:0-2700 GCA_041592735.1 Oleiphilaceae bacterium
AGATTATTCTGCGTAAGCCTGGTAACAGCGTTCACTATCAAATACAGTCCCTGACTGTGGTTGATCAGCGTGATTTTCAAATCGACCCTGGCCTGTTTTATGATCAGCAAGAACCTGCAGTGGTAAGTTTGATGCTGGTGACCTGCTTTCCCTTTGATGGCTTGCGCAGTGGCGGACATGAGCGTTTTATTGTACTGGCAGAAGCGAAAATCTGATCACATTTTTGGCCCGCTTACAATTATAAACCCGGGGGCTTAAAGCTCCGGAAAATAACGATGTATCGCTGTATTTACATCCTCTGCGACTTCACAGGGCGGGGATAAGCGTTGTTCATCGCCTTCACGGTATTTACCCGTTTTAACCAGGCACGCTTTCATACCTGCGTTTAAGGCCCCCTCAATATCCCCAAAGACATCATCTCCGATCATAAGAATATCGGAGGCCTGCATACCTGTGGTGGCGATGACTTGATGAAAAAATTCTGCAGAGGGTTTGCCGGTAATCACAGGCTTTACATCTGCAGCATATTCGAGTGCTTTGGTAAAAGGCCCGGTATCAAGATGATAGCCTTGTGTATCTTTGAAATAACGGTTCTCACCAATCGCAATCAAGCTACCCCCTGAGAGGAGTATATTGAATGCCTGATCCAGATTCGCATAGTTCAGGTCATCCTCGGCATCACCAAGAATCACTGCATTGAAAGGGGCGTGTTCGATCTCCTTGAACTCTTCTTTGATGTTGGCATGAACTAAACAATAGGGCTTGAGATGATTCGCCTGACAATGCGCCAAGGCTGCATTGGGGGCGGTAAATAAAAGCTCGGGAGGAATCTTGAAGCCCATCGCTGTAAGATCACTTATAATCTGCCCTTTGGTTTTACGCGCCGTATTGGTAATAAAGCGTAAACTTAAATTGCCTTCAAGCAAATGATTGATGGTCTTCAGAGCACCCGGAATTACCTGCTTTCCTTCGTAAAGCACGCCACTTAAATCGAAAAATACAGCTTTCATGGTGAGGACCCTCCAGCTTGACTTGACCCGATATCGTTCACGGACTTTGTGTATAAGACTCGACTAACTGTAGCGTTTTGTCAACGCGTTTGCGTGTAAGGTGAAGGCTTGGTGAACAAATACTCCTAACAGTGATTCACGCTTTCGTTGCGATAGAAATAAAACATGTTCTGCAGCTTTATTTCTTCTCTCAAAACATGCATTCTGGCGCTAATTAAACGGAGATCCGAATGCTAGGGCGCGGTAATCGTTTAAACCTGAATTCAACCAATTCAACACAAGGGAGATAATTGACCATGATGGCAAAAATTTCAAACCGGCTTGACGCACTGATAAATCCGCTGCGCCTGGAGTTGCAGCAAGCTCAACAGCAGGCGTTTGAACGGATATACAGCATCATTAACAAGGCTGAAAAAGAAGTGCTAGAGGAAGTCAGGTTTCTTTCACCAGAGCAGCGTTTTAAAAAATCAATCCAGGAACTTGAAAGAGCAGAGGCACAATTATTATCGGCCTTAGGCAGTATGGTTAAGGCTATGCGTTATCTGGCTCCACAAGACAATTTTTTAAGCCGGTTTTCCCCCTTAAAAGATGTTAAGGGTACTGTTGTTGAAAAGCATGAGTTCAAAGCTGCCAGATTTGAATTGGGTTTTTTTAGTCGGCGTGATTAGTGTCTGTTTGATGCACCCATACGAGCATGGTGATCTCTGTAGACATTTGTTTTATCCTCTATAGAGACAATAAGATCGTTCCCGTAAACGAAGGCATCGTTATCTCACCAAACTGAGTTGTCACATTGAATTGATGCAGGTCAAAAGTGCTCGAATAAAATATTATCTTGCTTGTTCACGGGCGCATAATACGTTTAATTGGTGTAAGCACTGCTATAGTGATAGCTTATGTTCTTATCAGATTATATCGAATAATTTAGATGGTTGACGTCTAAACCGAAATAAGAGAATTTGATGAATACAAAAATACTTGTAGTAGATGATGATGTCTTCCTTGCTAAACTTCTAAAGCATTATCTGGCTGAAGAAGGTTATACAGTTGATATTGCATGCAGCGGTTCAGAAATGTATGAATGTATTGGTGAAAACGGCGTCCCTTATGATTTGATAATATTAGACTTGCTACTGCCTGATACCGACGGTATTACGCTAGCGCGCGAGATTCGTCGTTCGTCAGATGTGCCCATTATTATGTTGACGGGTAAGAATGACTCGATTGAAAAAATTGTTGCCTTAGAAGTCGGTGCGGATGATTATGTGACTAAGCCCTTTGAAGAAAGAGAGCTATTGGCACGCATTCGAAGTATTTTGAGACGCGTGGGTCATGCCTCAAATAAACCTGAGCTAAATTCTAACAATGAGACCTCAACAACAAGCATTCTCGACTTTGATGGCTGGCATCTGAATTTATCTAACTACACATTATTGTCGCCTACGCAGCAAGAGATTGAGTTAACTTCATACGAATTTCAATTATTGGAGATTTTCGCCCGGCATCCAAATCGAGTGCTGGGGCGTGAATTTTTGCTAGATTCGCTAAGTGGTAAAGAGCACTCCCCCTTTGACCGAAGTATCGATGTCTTAGTGGCTAAGTTGCGCAAAAAAATCGAAGAAGATTGTAATAACCCATCTATGATTAAAACGATTCGGGGTGCTGGCTATAAATTTTTGGTCACGGTCAA
>JBFHPN010000479.1:0-2699 GCA_041592735.1 Oleiphilaceae bacterium
AATCATTTTGATTTACATGCTGAACCATTTTCTGCTGATGCCGCATTCTTTTTTGAGGGTGCCCAGCGTAAACATTGTTTGGATACCCTGTTACATTTGGCCACTTTTGGTGATCTTGTACTGTTTTTGACAGGCGAGAAAGGGGCGGGAAAATCAACGCTCATCAAGTATCTTGTCGCAAATGATGAGCCTTCTTTAAGAATCGTCTGGATTGATTGTGACAGGCTGAAACAAGAGCAGCAAGTCAAGCAAAAAGATGTGATCGAGCAGTGTCTTCTAGCACTTTCAATAGAGGTTGAGGAGTTCGACTTTGCCATAAATTTTGAGCGCTTGCGAGAAGCTTGTGAGCATTTCCAAAAGTCAGAGGGGCGAAGAACCTTCTTTATTTTTGATGATGCCGATAAGCTGCCCAAGCAACAGCTTCAGTCCCTGTGTACTTTCTGCCGTGATCTGCCGGCTGAAAGTCCGTTGGTAATGCTTTTTGCCGGGAATAGCAGCCTGATTCAAAACGCTAGGATAGGAAGTAATCCGGACCAAGAAGCCTGGTGGCATCAGGTTTTACTAAAGCCATTGCTGGTAGATGATCTGGTCAGCTATCTTGAGCAGGCGCTTGTTGCGGCAGGTTTTCAAGGTAATTTACAAATAAGTGAACTGCAGAAGCAGCAAATTATGCAGATAGGTAAAGGCTTGCCGGGACGAATTAATAAGGTTTTTCCTAGTATTCTGCTTGAGCCGGGCACACTAAAAATCCCAAAAAATAGAGGTAAAAAACGTGTCGCATTTCCTCTGATGATTGGATTGGCGGGTCTTTTGGTTATTTCATTCGTGTTGGTATCTTATCAGCATGGTTTACTAGAGTCATTTTTAGTGGAGTCTGATCAGCAACCTAAACTATTATCTGATCAGGTTGCCGGGCAGCAGGACCCCTTGCTTGCTCAGCAGGCAGCCAGATTGGCGTTGCTTGATCGCGAACTGAAAAAACAAGGTGTTCAGGAGACGCCGCTTACACTAAGTGAGAAGCGCGAGGCTGAGTCTGAGCTAGTCGCAGATAACCAATATAAGGTAAGAGATGTAGAAATAAATCTGCCAACTGCTTTAGATCAAGCAACCCCTTTGGCTGAGTTATCGCCAGTTGATGAAAACAGTGCAGATGAGGCGGTGCCGGTAGAGGAAATAGCTACGCAAGCCATTGACACCGATGCTCTAAGAGATATAGTGGCAATCAAGCGTTCTGAAAATCCGGTCACGGATAAGGTCATTCAGCCAGCAGTTGATGCCAGGCATCCGGCATTCAGGGACAAATCCTGGGTTCAGTCCCACCCTAAAGACGCCTATATGGCTCAAATACTGGGTTCTTATGATGAGCAAACCGCGCTTAAGTTTATAAAAGAACTTGGGGATCAGGCATTTGACATCTATTACCTTGAAACCCGACATAAGGGACGTCAGTGGTATGTCGTGTTTTATGGCGTCTATCCCACCAAAGTTGAAGCGCAAGCGGCAATCAAGGCTTCGCCAAAACGAATTGTTAACCAGAAACCCTGGTTACGCACGGTTGCCGGTGTCCTGCAGTCTTACCCTGGTGAAGGCTAAGATTTCTAATTGGTATTTATCTTGCTGATATTTAAAGGTAAATATTGGTTTGGAAGCGTCGCGAGCTAACAAATTGATGTTGAAAATTTGTTAAGTGGCCGGTCCGTGTGTAAAATGTCCAACCCCAATTTTCATAGTCATAGGTTAGTTGCGAATTATTTTTGCATAACTTCATGATTTTAAATGATATTTTGTAGAGAGATTGATATGTCAGCAGGTTTGTTTCGGCCCGAAGAATTTAGAGATAACTGTGGGTTTGGATTGATTGCTCAAATGGAGGGTCAGCCAAGCCATAATCTACTTTTGACGGCGATTGAGTCACTTACATGTATGACTCACCGGGGCGGTATTGCTGCTGATGGTAAAACGGGCGATGGTTGTGGTTTACTCCTGCAAAAGCCGGATAGCTTTTTCAGACGTATCGCAAAAGAACTGTTCGGTACTGACCTTGCTGATTTATATGGTATCGGCATGGTGTTCTTGTCTAAAGACGCAAAAAAGAGCGCTGAGTCAATCTCCGTTATGAATGAAGAGCTTGTTGCTCAGGGTCTGGACGTCGTTGGCTGGCGCGATGTTCCTACCAATAATGATTGTCTGGGGCGCATGGCACTTGAATGTCTGCCCGTCATTAAGCAGGTATTTGTACACAGTAAAGATGCTGAGATCACTGAACGCGCCTTTTCCCTTAAGTTGTTCATGGCCAGGAGACGAGCAGAAATGCGCTTGGCCTCAGATCAAGACTTCTATGTATGCAGTCTGTCTGAAAAGGTTGTTGCCTACAAAGGTCTGATGATGCCGGTTGATTTGCCGAACTTTTACCTGGATCTGGGCAACAAAGATGTGGAAACCAGCATTTGTGTGTTTCACCAGCGTTTTTCTACCAATACCATGCCCAAATGGCCGCTGGCTCAGCCTTTCAGATGCTTAGCGCATAATGGTGAGATCAATACGATTGAAGGTAATCGAAACTGGTCTGTTGCACGAAGCTCCAAATTCAGCTCGGAAGACCTTCCCGGTCTCTGTGATATAAAACCCTTAGTGAATCGAACCGGTTCAGATTCTTCCAGTATGGATAATATGCTGGAAATACTTTTGGCCGGTGGTGT
>JBFHPN010000480.1:0-2696 GCA_041592735.1 Oleiphilaceae bacterium
GCTGCGCATCATTTACAGTATACCGTGTTATTAGGCGCCTATCCTGCCCTTTTAAATGGCGTTCTGTAAAAGATTGACAAATCACTGCTTTCAAAAACGGATCACGGAATTGTTTACTAATAAACCCATTAGCACCTGACAAAAAGAAACCTTCAGCATCACCTAGCTGAGGATTTGAACATAAAATGACTATTGGAACAGAGGGCAATATAGATTGTCGCAAACGCTGGCAGGCTTCTATGCCAGAAAGATCTTGCAAAAGATCATCACACAACACCATATTAAAGCCGGTCGGATCTCCCTTAGCATATTGCTGTATTAACTTTAATCCCTCTGATGCAGTGGTAACAGCTTCAAAAGAAACGCCCCATTCCTGCAACAATTCCAAGGTAATTTTTCGACTTAACTCATAAGAATCAATGACCAGCACATGCAGTTTTTTCAAGGTCGACCAGTCAATTACCTGTTTAGATTGATCCTGCTCAATCACGGGTAGCGTGAGGTCAAACCAATAACTTGAACCACCCTTTTCTCTGGACTCCTGTATCAGCTGGCTATTCATTAACTCTGCCAGTTGATAGCAGATATCCAGCCCAAGACTTCGCTTACCTCTGAATTCTGAGGAAAAACCGGACTCTAGTTCAGACTCTTCCAGACGGGTACGTTGTTGAATAGCTAATCCGCTGTCTTCGAGTGCGATTCGCACCGTTACGCTATGCTCTTCTGTTGTTTTTTCTACCAACATGACATTGACAAGCACATAGCCTTTTTCTGTATGCCTGATTGCATTCGCGGCTAAATTCATGATCACTTGGCGGATACGCACGGGGTCGCCACGGAGCGTATCTGGCACATCAGTGCTAATACGCGTTTCAAACTGAAGGCCTTTTGCTTCTGCCCTATTCTTTAACAACGCAGTTGCGCCTGAGACAACACTACGCAAACTAAAGGGTATGGACGTTATATTCAGGTCGCCTGACTCAATGCGCGAAAGATCCAGAACATCATTCACCACATATAGCAGCGATTCGAGGGAGGCTTGAATAGTCTGCGCATATTCACGCTGTTCATCTTCAAGATCAGACTCGAGCAATAGTGTCGAAAAACCTAACAGACCATTCATCGGCGTACGTAATTCATGACTCATTTTGGCCAGAAACTGGCTTTTCAATTCGCTATTCTTGAGTGTTTTGGCAAGATCAGCCTGCGTTTGCTTAAGCGCAATCTCAGTTTTAAATCGTTTAGTGTCGAGCCGTTCTTTAAAATTAACGATTGATCGCCATAATGAAGAGAGCTCCGTTTTATCCTTATCAACATATTCTTTGAGCGTTTCATAACTTGATTCACTTGCAAGCTGGGCAATAAAGGCGCGGATACGCTTTATCACCATTTTATAACCTAGCAGGAAACCTAACAGCGTACCCGCCAGACTGACCCATAAATGCCGGTAAATATAGTCTTTGCCGGAAGCCATAATTGCATCGTAAGTACTCTGAAACTCGGTTATCACTTCCATTTCACCTAGCCAATAAGAGGAGATACCCGGATCCAGTTCCGGCCGCCAATAACTTAAGGGAAAAGACAAATGGACTGTTTGAGAGGTCTTAGGTGCTTTGCCAAACTCAAGCACTTTATCCTGATTAAGGTTAAAGCGGTAAAACAAGCTTGGTACGGAAAAAAATTTATCTTCTATTTGATGAAAAGGGGTACACAAGGGCGAAAAGGAAAGCAAGGTTTCATTCAGTTTCTGGGTGCTTTTAGACCAGACCTGTTTGCTGATTTCATCAAGGCGAGGCTCGATCGCTTTCGTGATACACTGCTCTAACTGATTTTTTTCTTCCTCTAGTTTGACCAGGGTTTCATGAATGATTGCAATCAGTGCCAAAATAAAGGTAAAGCCAAAGCTCAAAAAGCATACTTTCGTTAATAAGGGCAGCCGTGTAAGTGCGTGGCTCAAATCATGAAATGTCAAAATTATCCCCTGCCATAATTGATGATCCTTAATAACAACACATGTTACTATGCCTTATTGATTACGGAATTTTAAACTAAAATATGAAGACTTACTCTTATCTCCTTGGCTTATTGCTAAATTTTTCTCTGCTCACATGCACTTATGCACAAGCACTTGAAACAGAGACCATTTCTTTCTTCAATAATGGACCCGTCGCAAATCTATTCGCCGTAGCGCGGCCAGACTTCTATCAACCCATACCTGAAAAACAGCTCAGATATCATCTCCAGTTTGAACTGAGTAATTACATAAGCTCCACCAATAAGAATGATGACCTGTTCTATATAGACGGTGAAACCGCCATACTAAGGCAGACTTGGCGCTTCCAATACAATGAGCAATTGCAATTTGGCTTCAGTATCCCCTGGATGCGACATAGCGGAGGCCATGCAGACGCTTTTATTTATTCGTTTCATGATATTCTGCAACTTCCCCAAAATGGAAGAAAAAAGGAGAACGAGGACCAAATCCTCTGGCGCTTAAGACATCAAGGCGACTTGCTGCTAGGCGTAGATGATAATTTATCAGGCTGGGGAGATGTAAGTATTACCGCTCAATTAACTCCGTCAGAGAGCTCTTCCGTCAGCTGGACATTCATGACAAAATTGCCCACAGGTCGATTTGAAAAACAAACAGGGAGTGAAGCAATTGATCTGGGTTTCAGCTACACCGAAATGAACCC
>JBFHPN010000481.1:0-2695 GCA_041592735.1 Oleiphilaceae bacterium
CCTGTCTGATACGACGCATGACTTTAGGAATAAGCTGTAATAATTTACCGCGTGCTTCAGAACCATCTTCACTTGGCGCAACGGTCCATAACAGGTCATATATAAAGCGTTGGTGACCTTTCCATTCGGAGCTCTCTTCACCAAGCTTCAGGAAGTCAAGAATCATTACCCGGCTCCAGCCATCCTTCAAAAGGGTAACAACACACTCAGGCAGAGTGATGCCCAATGACGCTTTGGTTTCAAGAATAGTATTGATGGTCGTTTCAGATACTTTTTTTGCCAATTCAGTAGCGGCTTTGCCTTTCTCTGTATCTTTCGTACGCTGCTCGATAAGTTGACCTCTGCGTGTTTCCAACTGGGTAAACTGTGAGAAGTCCGCTAATAACTCATCAAACAATTCAAGATTTGCATCAAATCCGGTCAGTACTTGATCCACAACGCTTTCAATTTTAGCTTTTAAACGATCAGCATGACCTGTCGCTTTTTCACTCCAACCTATCGCCGCAGTCGCCATCTCATTTAATAATTTACGTGCAGGATGCCCGCCACGATCAAAAAAACTTTTATCCATTAAGGCTACTTTTAGTATCGGAATCTGCAAACGTGAAATTAATGCTTTCATCGTAGGCTGCAATTGTCGATCATCGAGAATAAAATCAAATAGCATGGACACTAAGTTGATAATATCGTTATTGATCTCTGAATATTTGACCTTGCCGTCAGCCTTTTGGTTTGTTTGGCTGGCATAGGCTTTGTTTATCAGTTCACGAAAATCGATGGGCTGATAAACACTGCCTTCAAGCTGGAGGTCAGCGGCCAACAATTGTTGCTGAGTAAGCGTAGAAACCAATTGATCCTGATTTAGGAACACAACATTAGGACCATAAGCCGTATCAACTTGATCGGCAACCAATCCTCTTGAATGCATCAGTAATCTGATTTGCTCAAACTGACCTTCTGAAAGACTATGCTCTTTGCCCAGAGTGGGAATTGAAGTGTGTTTGGGTTGAGTATTTATCCCCTCATGCGCTTTTACCAATTTGCTTTTTTTCAAGTTTGGTAAAATGCCTAAGCTCGCTAAAGTCTGGTTCGCTTTCTGGTAAACCTCTGTCATTTCATTAAGAATATAACGTTCAAATAATTTGAAAATGATCAGTTTAGACTTTAAGTCAACCTCTAATTCAGAGGACGCAAAAGCAAAGGCATCACAAAGTGCTTCAGGGCTTGCTGGGATATGTCTGGCAGCAACAGATTTAACCTTTAACAGAGCTTCAACACGTGTTTGCAGATCAGTTAATTGGGCACTAGCATTATTGCGCAAGCGAGACGCCATCCCTTCTAAGGCAACGTTGACTTCAAGCTCATCATTTTTCAATAAGCTTAAATGCTCCACATCTGCTTTATCTACCTTTTCAAGCGTCGAACCCTGGAGATGAATAACGTTATTAAAAGAATGCATGATTTGTTGTAAAAATGAATTAGCTATATATTTTTTCTGTAATCTGAGCTCACGCATACTTTCAAGATAGACACTGTGATCTTCGCCCTTGCCTGATTTGTCAGCCATGGCAAATAACGCATCATCCGCGTTATCAAACAGCTGTCGAAGCAGATTTTTAATATTTTCTTTTGCTTCATCTCTGATTTTAATAATCGGTGCTGGAAGCGATCGAACTGATTCGCTCATCTCGATTTGCTTGCCATCATGAATACCGATGATCTTTGCAATAGCCATAAATAACGCACCTTCTGCCAATAATTTAACGATTATTCACAGTTTAGCGCGTCATTCGATTGACAACTGTCACGTTTTGTTTCCGTGAGATCTGCTTCACATATTACATTTTTTTACAAAATGCCCTCCCGGATAAACGTTAGTAAGTTTTGATATCAAGGAGCGCGACCATAAAGTCATTCGCACTCTTTAATGAAAGCAGTATAATGGTGCCGCTTACCATTCCAGCAAATAAAGAAGAGCTTAATAATGACGCCTGAACTCGCACAAAGTATTGAAACCAGTGTAAAAATCTCCCTGGCAGAAGATATTGGATCTGGCGATATAACCGCCCAACTCATCCATGAAGACGCTTTGGCTAAAGCACGCGTTATCACACGGGAGGATGCCGTAATCTGCGGCTCAGCATGGGTAAACGAGGTATTCAGACAAGTCTCAGGTGATCTGAAAATGGAATGGCTGGTTGAAGATGGCGACTATGTCACTGCAAATAGTACGCTGTTTAAAATAACAGGCCCCGCACGCGCTATTTTAACCGGTGAAAGAGCCGCACTGAACTTTCTGCAAACACTTTCGGGAACTGCGACACTTAGCTACCACTTCGCCCGGAAAGTTGCACATACCAAGGTGAAATTGTTGGATACTCGAAAAACCATCCCCGGTTTGCGATTAGCACAAAAATATGCCGTTAAATGTGGCGGCTGTTTTAATCATAGAATGGGTTTATATGACGCTTTTCTGATCAAAGAAAATCACATCATGGCCTGTGGTAGCATAGCCAATGCAGTAAACCAGGCTCACAAGATAGCACCAGGCAAGCCCGTTGAGGTAGAAGTAGAAAATCTGACTGAGCTCGACCAGGCTCTCAGCTCAAAGGCCGATATTATTATGTTGGATAATTTTGACCTCAACACCTTAAGACAAGCCGTATCGCTGACTCAGGGCCGTGCTCTGCTGGAA
>JBFHPN010000482.1:0-2690 GCA_041592735.1 Oleiphilaceae bacterium
AGCCGGTAACATTTTTGCCAGCGCACCTCCCTTAGGCGTCAACACAATGCCGGTTCTCAACAAGGCGACGCGGGTGTACTCTGTCGCGGCATCTTGCGCTATGTTTTCCCATTCTGCACATAGGGTGTGGGTAAATTCCGGCGAAAACTCTACAAAACTTTCATCAATGCTTTGTTGTGCTTGTCGGCCGTAGATACCTATTGCACTGCCTGACACAAACACTTTTGGAGGTACCTTTGCCTGTTTGATTTTATCTACCAACTGGCGTGTCAGCTGCCAGCGGCTGTCACATAATTGTTTTTTTTGATTAACCGACCAACGTTTATTCACAATAGGTTCACCGGCTAAATTTATCACCGCATCTATTTCATTAAATTCAACGCTATCAAGTGATTCGACCACAGCACTTAAGGCAGGCAAGGGTTTCTCAAAACGGTGTGCTACCTGTTTTCTATCACGCGTCAGCAAAACAATTTCGTTACCCAACTTAATGAGCGCTGGTATCAAAGCCTGACCGATCAATCCAGTGCCGCCAGTGATTAAGATTTTCATCGTCTACCTCATTTTAACGGCTAATGAAGAGTGCCGTTTATATCAAATGCTAATTGGGTGTCCCTATCTGCCTGCTGGTTTCGGCTGAAACTTAGGCACCATACTTTCGGTGATTGCGATTTATTATAAGCTTAGTCGACTCAATTAATATCGGCTTGGATACCCGTTAACCTCTACTTGGGTAAATGCCTTCAAAGGCTGGTATTGATAGTGTATATCTACCAGGTAATTATTTCCTGAAGGCTTGCCATTTATAAACTTTTCTATGTTACTCAAACCTTCAAAGCGCATTAGGTATTTAGTTGTGACGTCATATTCCAGGGTAATCGGATCGACCAGGAGATTGATAAAAAAATTTCGAGGATGAAGTTCAAGCGTGACGCGTTCGTTATTACCTTTCTTAGCAACCACCTCAAAACTAAAAAGCTGCGCTCGGGTCACTGCCAGGAATTCAAAGCTTACATCTTTGGTACGAGAGAGCTCATCCCAATTAAGCGCTATCAGCCTGTCAAAACCACCATCAATCACCAAGGGAGCCCGGCTCATTTCGACAAAGGATTCATCACGCATCTCAACCCCCTCAATTAAAATACGTAAGAGTTTGTCACCCGAGTCAGTAAATGGTTTAGATACAGTTATTCTTTGATCGCTACGCTTATCATGAAACATCATGGCCGGTGCTGTTTGACTATGTTCAAAATCCAGCGTCTTTTGGGCCATTAATTTACCTTCGGGATCCAGATACTCAACATAAGCACTCACATAAGCGCCGGTCGCATCCAGCACAACTTTATGTTGCTCGCTGTATAGCAGCTGTTTAGTCTTGGGATCCAAGGCTTTACCTTCGAACTGTAATAATTGCGCTGCATTTGCCTCGACACACATCAACCACAGCATCATCCAACTCTTAATGGTGTTTTTCAGCGTAAGGGACATCAGTGAACCCCGCTCGGCCGCAAGGCTCTGGGCTGGCTATCCATTGAGTCTGACCTGAAAATGAATAGCGTAAGCAGGGCAATAAGCAACCACTCTGCGACGATCCATAGCAGACTCGAATTAGTGAAATCAATCGCGCCTAAGCGTCTTCCCGCTATATAAGAGATCGGGCCCATGACAGTCGACAATAATACAAACCAGTATTTTTCTTTCAACAACCAGGCAAGCGATACCGGCAAACAGGCACAAAACCCTATCCACAAGCATGCCAGCCAGACAGGTAAGCCAAGAAAAGGTACGAGCGCTGATGTTTCAGTGACTGTGTAAATGCTTCCCCCAAGGTAGGCACTGTCAATCAAGATACCTACCAGAGAAAGCAACAAAACGGGCCGCAGATATTTCGCCCCCATATAGAACACATAATGACAGCACATCAGCAGGAGTGGTATAAGGGCCCAGTAACCGCCCGCAAGTATCGCAACAAACCAGCAGATTTGAAAAAGAACTGCATTGGCAAGGATGTGCACGGTATTCTGTGTTTTTTGGTTTATCCGTTGATGATTCATTGAGCGACTATTCCGTTTCAGCTGATCACTTCATCTCGATAGGCGGGTTTAGCAAATACCAGATGGGACACACCAATGGCACGCTCAGCAAAACCGCCTTCGCAATAACTCAAGTAAAAGAACCACATTCTTAGAAAATCTTCGCTATATCCCTGATCACGAGCCTGATCCAGATTACGCTGGAGTGCTGCGGCCCAGGTATTTAAGGTACGCGCATAGTGCTGAGCAAAATCATCCAGATGGATCAGACGCATGTCAGAGGCATGCATGCACGCTGAAGAAAGGGCATTAATAGAAGGTATGCAACTTCCCGGGAAAATATATTTTTTAATGAAATCGACATCACGCTTGGCTTTTTCATAACGCTGATCTTCGATAGTAATTGCCTGAATTAGCATCACCCCTTCTGGCTTTAGCAGACGGGAACAGGTTTCGAAAAACACCGGGTAATATTCCCAGCCGACTGCCTCTATCATTTCGATGGATACCAACTTGTCGAACTGACCCTCAAGCGCACGATAATCTTTTGTCAGCAAAGTGATTTTATCCGTCAGCCCCGCATCTTCTACCCGTTGTTTTGCCAGCGTGTATTGTTGTTCAGAAATGGTCGTAGTGGTGACATGGCAACCATAATGC
>JBFHPN010000483.1:0-2684 GCA_041592735.1 Oleiphilaceae bacterium
GAAAATCCATTATTATCGCCTTGGCAAGAAGGGCCATATCATAGGCGGTGGAATAATGATTTTCGGAAGGCAATCCCGTTGCATTTTCAAAATTAGAATTTTTCATCCCCAACAACTTGGCCTGCTGGTTCATGATATCTGCAAATGCAGATTCAGTTCCGGCAATATACTCGGCAAGGGCAATACTGGCATCGTTACCAGATTGGATAATAACGCCCTTCAGCAAATCCTCAAGAACGACTTTCTCTCCTTCCTTGATGAACATTTTAGAGCCACCTGTTTGCCAGGCCTTCACACTGACAGGCACTTCATCGTATAAATTAATACGACCCTGGGCGACTTCTTTTTCAACTATATACGCGGTCATCATTTTAGTCAGACTGGCTGGCGGAAGGCGTTTATGCGCATCTTCTTCTACGATTATATTGCCGCTAAAGGCATCCATCAGTACATAAGAATTTGCAGCAACTTGAGGAGGCGACGGGATCAGCGCAGGGGCCGCGTAGACGGTACTAGCGAAAGAAATGGTAACTAAGAAGACGATACGGAAAAAATGATGCAGAAATGTGTACTTAAACATGTTGTAACCTAAAGAAAAGCCAGAAAAAATTGTTGAAAAGTTTACCTGATAATACGCGGCTATTCATCTACAGCGCATGACAAACTTGTAAGATAAGAATTAAATATTACTGGCGGAAAGTGCTCTTTGAATGATTAACGCTCCACCATAGCCTTTGGATTTGAGTATTTTCAAAGACCGCAGGGCTCTTTTCTCTGTCTCAAAAGGCCCAACCCGAACGCGATGAACAGGGACGTTACCCACTTCATGACTTGCAACAAACACATCCCTTACGCCGGTTATTTCACTTAGCGAGCGGCCAAACTCTTCTGCAGAAAGCTTAGAGTTAAAGGCCGCCACCTGGATAAAGTGGGCAATTTTATCGTCTGTACCGTCGATTAAAGAGACCGCATTTGAAGTTTCACCTGAAGTCGCGGCCATTTGCGCGCTACGTTCAGGCTTGATAAGTTCCACACGCACCTTAGCTGTCCCTTTGTTGGCATAGCCAAGTTTCGTAGCAGCAGCATAGGATAGGTCTATGACTCGGCCACTATGAAACGGACCTCTGTCATTAACCCTGACGACCACCTGTTTACCATTTTCCAGATTAGTCACTTTCACATAACTGGGCAATGGCAAGTGTTTATGTGCCGCAGTCATATCATACATATTATAAATTTCTCCATTGGACGTTAGCTCGCCATGGAATTTCAAACCATACCAGGAGGCGATACCTTCTTCCAAATACCCTTTTCGTGTATCCGCAAGGTGGTATGTGACACCTCTGACTTCATACGGTGATTGATTTCCTTGCCTGGAAAGCGGCTCCCAAACAGGCACAGCATCGGGCACATGGGATGCATCAAAAACTTCAAGCGGCCCTTTGTCATGCTCCATAGAATAACGAGAGGATGTAGTGGAACAGGAAATAATCCCCAACAATAATAAACCTGCCATGAGCCGGGTGAATATCCCGCCGGGGCCTACCTTATAGTTGCCAGTTGAATTCGTCATCAAGGTAATCCTAATTCTTTCGCCAGATGATACACTGCCATCGCATATAAATGGCTGTGATTGTAACGGGTAATCACATAAAAGTTATCCAGTGTCAGCCAGTATTCAGTGCCTTCATCGGCCTTGAGCGCGTGTATTTTTCCCTTAGCATTCAGATCCAGACCTTCAGGGATACTAATTCCTTTCGCTTTTATTGTATTCAAGGTGTGCGCGGGTTTTAAATCTGAGGATAGTAAGCCTTCAACATCTTGCTGAGTGGTGTGCTTAGGCAATAGAAAAGCAACGGGCTTGCCCGTATTCCATTTATGTGCGACAAAATAATTGGCCACACTTCCTATCGCATCTACTGGGTTATCTAAAATATTGACGATCTTATCTCCGTCAAAATCAATCGCATAGTGTCGATAACTGCTAGGAATAAATTGACCATAACCCATCGCCCCTGCATACGAGCCTTTCATCTCACGCAGATCAAAACCTTGCTCTCTAGCCAATAAAAAAGCCTGCTTGAGTTCGGAACTAAAAAAGGCTGCCCGCGGTGGGTAATCAAAACCCAGTGTTGTGAGCGCATCAAGCACTCGATAGGAGCCCATATGCTTACCATATCGCGTCTCAACACCGATGATTGCCGCTATTATTTCTTTAGGAACACCCATGTCTTGTTCTGCTCTGGCAAGCGTATCCTGATATCGAGCAATGAATGCTTTGCCTTGCTCTATTCGCTCTGCAGTTATAAAGATTTTTCGATATTCATGCCATTCAAGGCTCTTTTCGGCGGGACGGGCAATTGCCTCCAGTATTTTTTCTTTTCTTTCTGCAACACTTAACATTTCAATCAATTCAGCGCGTTTGAAACCATGCTGCTGAACCATTTCTTCAATTAATTCCTGCGCTTTAGGGTGTGTAGCGTAGCCCGCTGAAACGGCTTCAAGACTTATTCCCCACACAAACAATAACAGTGATGTAAGCCAAGTAAATTTACTCGAGCTGCGAATCATTTTTCATCATCCTTCCAGGACTCTGGATATCAGGTTTTTTTGGTTGATATGCCGGTTTCAACTTTACCGGGTTAACATTTTACGGTGCGTATGAACCGACATCAGCACGCCGA
>JBFHPN010000484.1:0-2679 GCA_041592735.1 Oleiphilaceae bacterium
GCGATTCGGGAAGTCACGACAAAGGATGGGGAGTTATTATCCCGCTACCCGTTTGAAGTCGAGCAAGTGCTGTCGCCCGAGGCGGTTTATCTGTTGCAACATGCCATGCAAGCCACTATGCGCAACGGGACTGGACGATCCACCTATCATAGCCTTCCGGAAAGTTTACTGGTGGCGGGCAAAACCGGTACCACCAATGATAATAGAGACAGCTGGTTTGCAGGTTTTTCCGGTGACTATCTCAGCGTGGTCTGGTTAGGTAATGATGATAACTCGACCACACCTTACACGGGTAGTTCGGGTGCCTTAAGTCTCTGGACGGAATTTATGAAACGTATTCCACAGCGCTCGGTCAATATGGTTCAGATGGAATCAATTGGCTGGTACTGGTTTGATAAACTTAGCGGTACACGCCGAGATGAGCACTGCGAAAATACCTTGAAACTTCCCGTTTGGGGCTCGATTGATGCCATACCCTACGAGGGCTGTGACGATCATATCTCGACATTTAAAGGATGGTTAAAATCATGGTTTTAAAGCGCGTTCGAGGCATTATCATGGCATTTACTGTTAGCCTGATCAGTGCTTGCTCAAACCTGTATAAAGCGGAAGATCCAAACATACTTTCCACAAAGCCTATTGTGCCCGCAACCATACCAGCACCAGCAACCTTGCCAGAAAAGACCAGCCCGCCCGACAACGCAGCTCCCGGCTCCAAGACTAAATCTCCGGTTAAAGAGCACATCCCGGCCCCTGAAATACCAAGCTCAACAGAGCAAGCACCAACAAAAGAACAAGCTCAAACAGATGTATTAAGCAGTGTGCTCCAGCAAGCTGAAAAAGCCATCGAAAGTCAGCAGTGGTTGAGAGCACAGCATCACCTTGAACATGCTCTGCGCATTGCACCCCACCACGCTAAAACCTACTATCTCTATTCCATGGTGTACGATGGCCTTAAGGTACCCGTTCAGTCAAACAATATGCTGAAACGGGCACTATTTCTTTCAAAACCAGGTAGTGAATTACATCAGGAGATTAAAAGCAGACTCCAGGAAAAGCAGCCATAAACACTCTTACACCTAAGCCTGGTTCATTCTGTCCAGACCATAACGCTTGCGTTTAAGCGGTGTGATCTTATGAATATCGACAACCACCAGGCCATCGATACAATCATTAAAATCCGGATCAATATTAAAACCCAAAAACTGGCTGCCACCCTCTTCGGTGAGCTCGGTATATTGCTTGTAAAGTACAGGTACTACATAACCCAAATAGCGCAATTGCTTTTTTAACACAACAAAGGCCTGCCTGGAATCCAGGCCTCTGAATAACTCTTCAATGTGAGCCAATGCTTTTTCACTGAGCTCATAGGGCTGCTTACACAGCACTTTTTGGTCGCTGGTACCATAATAACGCTGGTAATATCCCACCAATAATTCTTTTGCATGCGCCGATAAATCATTACTGATACTGACCGCACCAAGAAGATAGCGATATTCTGGATGTTCACGCAGAAATGCTGCGATCCCAGACCACAAATAATCCAGACTTCGTGAACCCCAGTATTTTTCTTGAACGAAACTTCGCCCCAACTCTAAGCCCTTCCTTAAAATATCCTCTGCAGGTGATTGATACTGAAACAAACTACTGGTGTAGATCCTCCGTGAATCCCCCTCGAAAAACAGATTCGTTCGACAAAGACGATAGGCGCCTACGATTTCTCTGTCTAAGCGATCCCAAAGAATGATGTGCATATAATAGAGATCATAAGCATCCACATCTCGCTCAAATCCTGTGCCCTCACCCACCAGTCTGAAAGCTTCTTCCCGTAACCGCCCTACTTCTCTTAACAGACTTGAGTGTGCCTGATCAGGGGCAGATTTATAGAGATAGATCGCTTTATTATCCAACGTTTCGCCCAGCAATTTACAGGCTTGCAGCTCAAGCTCCAGCTCTGTTCTGGATTCAGGCGGTGCAATCGCCTTCCAATGTGTATGCATGACTCTGACCCTTTAAAAAAACAATTCTCATACTTGTGAATATCACCAATCTCCAGCAAACTGGCTTCAACAATAAAACGCCCGCAAACACTTTTAAATGAGAACAGTCAATAATGAAACCTGCGTTGAAACTTTATCAATTCCCAATTTCTCATTTTTGTGAAAAAGTCCGTTGGGCGCTAGACTTCAAACAGCTGGACTATGAGACCATTAACTGGCTACCAGGCTTGCATATACGCTCTGCAAAAAAACTAGGTTGCGCATCAAACGTACCGATTTTACAGCACGATAAACAGATTATTCAGGGCTCAGCGCAGATTATCGACTATCTCGAAGAACACTTTCCTTCACACCCATTAAACTTTGATGATAACGCTCAAACTGAAGAGGCCAAATCCTGGGAACGCTTTGCAGATGAACAGATCGGCCCTCATGTGAGGCGAATCATCTATCACGATCTATTGAATCATCCCGATATCTGCATTCCACTCTTAGGACATAATAGCCCCTGGTATGGCTCCTATTACCTTAAGATTGTTTATCCGAAATTAACAAACATCATGCGCAAGGCAATGAAAATAAACGACAAAGAGGTATTAAAATCAAAAGAAACCCTAGCAGCATCATTATCACACCTTGCAGACACACTATCTCAGAAGCAAACAGAAAAACCAGGCGA
>JBFHPN010000485.1:0-2674 GCA_041592735.1 Oleiphilaceae bacterium
CCATCAACCAGGCTTTGAGAGCCAATAAGGACTGAATATCCTCACCCTGCAGATACATGTTATCGAAAATAAGCTTACTGTTGGCTAACAGGTTTTTAGCCAGCTTTGCAGGCGTTTTGCTGTGTTTGAGCTCGTTGATGCTTTCGGTGATATCGCTGTTGCAGGCGGTGGTAAATTTAACCAGTAAAGGGTTGTTTTCCAGGCCAAGCTGCAAAATACCCAAATGCAGTAACTCCAGATCCAGGTGGTCTGTCAGTGGACGAGTATCACTTGTCTTGCTTGGTGTGGCAGTTATGCTGGTATTGGACATATCAATTACGCGCGTCGCCAAGTGAAAGTGTGTGAGAAGAATGTCGGGCCATGGTTGAAACGTTTTTCATGAGCTACCTGTTAATTAAAAATGGCTTTTTCTTCTTCACGAAGCGTCAGGATTTCAAAACCGTCGGCTGTGACCAGGATGGTGTGTTCCCACTGTGCAGAGAGCTTGTGGTCTTTCGTGACTACGGTCCAATCATCCGGCAATAGTTTGCAATGACGTTTACCCTGGTTGATCATGGGCTCGATAGTAAAGGTCATGCCTTCTTTCAATGCCATTCCGGTGCCGGCTTTACCGTAGTGCATGACTTGGGGTTCTTCATGGAAAATGGCACCAATTCCATGGCCGCAGTATTCGCGCACCACCGAATAATAATTGCTTTCAGCATGCTTCTGGATGATTTCACCGATATCTCCCAGGCGTGTGCCTGGTTTAACCAGGCTGATACCTTTATAGAGACATTCTTGCGTAATCTTGCAAAGACGTTCTGCCGCAATGCTCGGTTGGCCGATAAAAAACATTTTGCTGGTGTCGCCGTGGTAGCCATCTTTGATCACGGTGATGTCAATATTGATGATGTCCCCGTTTTTCAGAATTTTCTTCTCGGAGGGAATACCGTGGCAGATAACATGGTTGACTGAGGTGCAGATGGATTTAGGGAAACCTTTATAATTCAGTGGCGCAGGAATGGCTTTCTGTGTGTTAACAATGTAGTCGTGGCAAATTTTATCGAGATCGGCGGTGCTGATACCGGCAACAACATGCGCTTCAATCATCTCTAGTACCTCGGCGGCCAATCGACCGGCGACTCGCATTTTCTCGATTTCTTGCGGGGTTTTAATGGAGACTTTCATATTCATCCTGGTTGTTTATGCCTGTTCCGGGTGATGCGGAGTTCACGGCATTGTTTACGACTCACTGTTATGTCAATTTACGGGCTTTACATATATGGGCCCCGTTGTGCATGAGTAGCGCATGAGTAGTGCAAGAATACTGCATGTATAGCGCATGATATTCTTGCCTGGCACTATTGCAAAGCGGGGTATTCTACCTTGATCTTGTTGTGAATTAAATTTTTTCTCATGATTCTGTTAATTACCCTTGTTTGCGCAAAAACAGGTTTCCGGGTAGTTGTTTAAATTTTACGGTGCCCCGGAAAATTTATCGTTTTACAAATGTCTGGAAATACATGCACTTAATTATTTGTGGACGTAAAAAGGTTTCTATTTTTAGTTCATTGTGATATAAAGCGCACGCAAATTTTCAAGTGGTATTTGTATTACCTTATAACTTTGCCGTTGGTTTCTGTTATATACGTAATTTTTAGCCACTTGGTTCATTAAATCCGCACACGTTTCGACACATTGTTCTGGGTGCTGTTTTTTCGGTTTTCCGAAAAAGTGGTTGAATAATGGGAGGCGTGGAGGTTTAACCCAAACACTACATTTAAGGAATGTAAACATGGCATCAGTTTCTATGCGCGACCTGCTGAAAGCAGGCGTACACTTTGGTCACCAAACCCGTTACTGGAACCCTAAAATGGGTAAGTACATCTTTGGTGCGCGTAACAAAATTCATATTATCAACCTTGAAAAAACCGTTCCGGCTTTCAACGAAGCTTTAGGTCTGGTTAAGCGCCTGTCAGAAGGTAAGAACAAGGTTCTTTTTGTTGGTACCAAGCGTGCTGCCAACAAAATCATCAAAGAAGAAGCAACACGTGCGGGCATGCCGTATGTTAACCATCGCTGGTTGGGTGGTATGTTGACCAACTACAAAACCATTCGTCAGAGCATTCGTCGTTTCCGTGAACTTGAGACGCAAAGCAAAGATGGTACCTTTGATAAATTAACCAAGAAAGAAGCGTTGATGCTGACTCGTGAAATGGAGAAGCTGGAGCGTAGTATTGGTGGTATTAAGGAAATGGGCGGTTTGCCGGATGCGTTGGTGGTAATCGATGTTGATCATGAGCGAATTGCTATTAAAGAAGCTAACAAGTTAGGTATTCCTGTTATCGGTATCGTCGATACTAACAGTGATCCTGATGGCGTTGATTACATTATTCCTGGTAATGATGATGCGATCCGCGCTATCCAGATTTATGCGAAAGCGTTTGCTGATGCGGTCATTGAAGGTTCAGTGAAAGGCGGCAGTGAATATGTAGAAGTAGCGGAAGCTGCTGAAGCAGCGAGCGAAGACGAGCCTGCTGCAGAGTAATAGTTTAGCCCTTTCGGGTTGATTGAATACTGGTGCCCCGGGCAGTTGTTACGTTCGGGGCAATTAAAAGAGGTTCGCCTCTTTTTTTTTTAAATTTACAGAGGATTTATCATGGCTGCTATTAGTGCTTCCCTAGTAAAAGAA
>JBFHPN010000486.1:0-2666 GCA_041592735.1 Oleiphilaceae bacterium
CATGCCGAGCGCGCCAAACATCTATTTTCTGCCACCACGCAGCTATCGCCTTAGCATCCGGCGAAGCTTCAGCCTCATCAATAAGCGCCAGCATATCATCAAGAACCGAACCAACAGGCCCCACAATAGGCACATCTACTTTCACAGTTTTCGCAATATTTGCAGGATCAATATCAATATGAATGATGCGCGCACCGGGACAAAACTTATCAGTACCATTGGTTACACGATCATCAAAACGCGCACCAACCGCAAGAACCAAGTCTGCATTATGCATCGCCTCATTAGCCTCGTAGCTGCCATGCATACCCAACATACCTAAAAAGTGCTTACCGGTACCAGGATAACCACCCAACCCCATCAAGGTATTGGTAACAGGATAACCTAACTTATCAACCAGAGATCTTAGTTGCCCAGAAGCTTTACCTAGAATCACACCTCCCCCGGCGTAAATAACAGGACGCTTAGCCGCCAGCAACATATCGACTGCTTTCTTAATTTGACCAGAATGCCCCCTGACAGGAGGCGAATAAGATCGCAATTTGACCTTTTTTGGATAGACGTATTCAAAGCGCTCATTAGGCGCTGTCATATCCTTGGGAATATCAACCACGACAGGCCCAGGACGCCCGGATTGCGCAATATAGAATGCTTTTTTTAGCACTTCCGGTATTTCCGAAGCACACTTGATCGCCATATTATGTTTCACGATAGGCCGAGATACACCCATCATATCTGTTTCCTGGAACGCATCTTCACCAATCAAGGTTGAAGGCACCTGCCCACACAAAACGACCATTGGAACAGAGTCCATAAATGCAGTTGCAATACCGGTAATGGTGTTGGTTGCTCCTGGACCCGAAGTGACCAGAACCACGCCCGCCTTACCGGATGCACGCGCATAACCGTCCGCCATATGAACAGCTGCCTGCTCATGACGAACTAAAATATGTTCAACTTTATCCTGACGAAACAATGCATCATAAATATGTAATGCGGCTCCGCCTGGATACCCGTATATCTTTTCGACACCCTCGTCTTGTAAAAAACGAGCAATCATATCGGCGCCAGATAATAGCTCCACGATTATTACCTTCTATTAATTTAGTTAATTGGAAGCTTAATCCGAGTTAACTCTCACCTCTTGTGGAGGAGTGCTGGATACAATCTAGCGAATTCAGGCAGCAAAATGGCGTGGAGTTTCGCCCAGCACGGTATGTTTTATGTAATACAGCACTGTATTTGCTACTGCCAGCTCTAAACCGGCAAAATTCACTTGGGGATACGAATAGCGTTTTTAAACGACACTTGTAAAACCCTAGAAAAAGCAACCAACAATTCTGACACTTATATAATGAGAGTCAATACAAAATAGTTACTTTTAGTCTTGTTTTAGCAATATTTAGTCAAATATCAGCTAAATATAGAATCTTGGTTTATAGTTAATCAAAACGTACACCGAGCACTGCAGATTTTCAGGAATTATTTAAGATGATTAAGATCAGTAAAATTATGATTAAGCAATCACGCCGCAAACTTGCTATAGCACTCTGCTTAACAGGCCTTTCGTTTTCAGCATTTGCAGAGATTTACAAATGGACCGATGAACAAGGAAATACTCACTACTCAGATATAAAACCCAAGAACACCAGCAGCCAGAGCCTTAAAATTAAAACCAATACCAACACTGCTTCAGCCACTGACCCTATTCAGGCAAGCAAGGAACTATCTGAAAGAAATGAGGCAGACCTGGAAGCAAAGGCCAAAAAATTACAAGAAGAAACTCAAAAAAGAGAACTGGAAGCTCAATGCGAAGCCATTCGAGATAACATCAGAACCATAGAAGAAAACAGCCGGATCAAAATTACCGAAAACAACGAAACCCGATACCTGAGCCCTGAAGAAATAGCGGAAAAAAAGGCAAAATTCGAAGCTGATCTGGCGCAATTTTGCAAGCCCTGATTCTCACTCGCCATAAAACAAAAAAACCGGCAACTGCCGGTTTTTTTTCATAACATATAATTATTTTACATCAGCAACTGTTTTCAATGGATAATGTGCCGGATAAGGGAAACGCGCCGCACCCGAATCTACAGCAGCTTTAGCAACCGCCGCAGAAACAACACCTAGCAAACGCTCATCCAGAGGCTTAGGGATAATATAATCTTTACCGTAGCTTAAAGGAGCACCACCATAAGCATCAATCACCGCCTGCGGAACCGGCTCTTTTGCAAGATCCTTGATCGCATTTACTGCTGCTATTTTCATTTCTTCATTAATAACCTTGGCACGTACATCAAGCGCACCACGGAAAATGAATGGAAAACCTAAAACATTATTCACCTGATTAGGATAATCAGAACGGCCTGTCGCCATGATCAGATCACTTCTCGCCGCCAACGCTGTTTCAGGCTTGATCTCAGGATCCGGATTGGAGCACGCAAAGATAACAGGATTTGGCGCCATACGATTCAGATCTTCAACAGACAGCAAATCCGGACCTGACAAACCAACGAACACATCTGCACCCTCACAGGCATCAGATAATGTACGCTTATCAGTATCATTAGCAAACATGGCTTTGTATTGGTTAAGATCATCACGACCTGAGTGAATTACACCTTTTCGATCCAGCATATAGATATTTTCAGACTTCATACCACAGC
>JBFHPN010000487.1:0-2664 GCA_041592735.1 Oleiphilaceae bacterium
TGGTATATGTCTCATTTCCCTCAGCTAAAGATCCTTTATGGCAGGAGAGATATCCGGGTAAATCTACGGTAGAAATAGTGGCGCCATGCAAGCCTGAGTGGTTTGCAAAGTGGCAGTCAACAACATGGAATAAGCGTGGAGAGGATTATGAAGCGCTAAAGGCAGATCTTTTGTCAAGATTATTAGAAGTGCTTTACAAGCAAATGCCGCATCTCAGAGAGCATCTGGATTTTGCTGAATTATCAACGCCGCTATCAACGCAGTGGTTTCAATGGAACAAAGAAGGTGAGATCTACGGTCTCAACCACACGATTGAGCGTTTTAAGCAGGATTGGTTGCATCCTGAAACGCCCGTAAAGAATCTTTATTTGACTGGTTCGGATATTGTCACGGCCGGTATTGGTGGCGCTTTGATTGGTGGCGTAATGACAGCGAGTGCAATGCTTGGGCTTAAAGGATACAAAGTGATGGGGCTGCTCAAGAGTCAGGCGTAATAGATGCCGCCCAAAATGCGTTTGTTTTTGGCGCCTGTCACAGATGGAATATTTCCGGGAAGACGTTTAAGGGTTTGCCTGGCTAGCCAGGCAAATGCGGAGCATTCAATTAATTGCGGGTGAATGCCAAGTGTCGCTGTGCTGGAGATAATTGATCCCGGCAAGTGCTCATGAAGTCGCTCTAGAAGAAAACTATTATTAATGCCTCCGCCACAAAGATAAATACTTGAGCATGTTTTGCTGGGTTCTATCCGGGCGCTTTTAATGTCATTGGCAATCGACAGAGCGGTTAGCTCAACAAGCGTTCTTTGGATGTCTTCGGGGCGCAGTGTAGGGTATTTGTCGAAATGCTTATTTAGCCAGTCAAGGTTGAAATATTCTTTGCCCGTGCTTTTTGGTGCCTCTTTGATGAAGTAAGGATCACTTAACATTGAGTTAAGTGCAGGGGCGATCAGTGAGCCGCTTCTGGCCCATCGTCCATCATCATCATAGGGTTTTCCGAGGTGCTTCTTTATCCATTCATCAAGTAGTGTATTGCCGGGGCCGGTATCAAAACCAATAATAGACATGTTCTTATCTGCGGGCAGATGAGTAATGTTTGCAATTCCACCTATATTCACGATAAACCGATCTTCCTGCTTGCTCTGAAAAGCGAACTGATGAAATGCCGGAACAAGTGGTGCGCCTTGCCCGCCATCAGCAATGTCAGCCATTCTAAAGTCAGTAACAGTAGTTATGCCTGAATTCACTGCCAGGGTGGAAGGGCATCCAGCTTGAACTGAATAAGGGAATTGATGGAGGGGCTGATGTCGAATGGTTTGGCCATGAAATCCTATAGCGCTAATCTGAGTTGCAGAAAGACGATTTTGGGTCAGGAGTTTCTTTATTAAGTTATCGGTGTGCAGGCTTAGACGAATGCCAAAAGAGGTAGCGCGTTCAATTTCATCCGGTCCTGCTGCGCAAAGGGACTTGATTTCCAGTTGAAGTGCTTCCGAAAAAGGCATGCTGGCCGAGTCTAGGGTGTTAAACTCGGTTTCACTTATTTCAGCAAGAACAATATCCAGGGCATCAGCGCTGGTGCCCGTCATGACACCAATGTAAAGCTCTTTGGTCATTGCTGGTTAGCAGCAAGTTGATAGCTTTCACTGAATGTAGATAGTTGCGCAAGGTATGAGCTGCTGACCTGTTTAAATCTGGATAATTGATTTGCAGGAACAGGGTCTGCATGAGGTAATTTAACCTTTAGCGGGTTTTTGTGAACACCATTCTCACGGAACTCATAATGTAAATGGGGGCCCGAAGCTAAGCCAGTGGATCCAATGTAGCCGATGACCTGCCCCTGTTTTACGCGAGTGCCTTCATTTATCCCGCGAGCATATTTACTGAGATGGGCATACAGGGTTGTAATATCGTTGCCATGCTGAATGATGACAGTTTTACCATAGCCGCCTTTGTTTCGTGCATGAACAACCTTACCATCTCCGGTGGCTTTTATAGGTGTGCCATGCGCTGCAGCATAATCAGTACCTTTGTGGGCGCGTATTTTGTGAAGAATCGGGTGTTTGCGTTGTAAATTGAAGTGCGAAGAAATGCGTGCGAAGTCTACAGGAGTGCGAATAAACGCTTTACGCATGCTGTCGCCTTCGGCGGTGTAATAATTAGTGTCACCATTGTCCTTTTCGAAGAGTATGGCTGAATACGTGCTGCCCTGATTAATGAATTTTGCTGCGAGAATTCGGCCGTTTTTGTACTTTTCTCCGTCAAGATAAAGTTCTTCGTATAATAAATAGAATTTATCGCCTTCCCTGATATCAAGAATGAAGTCGATATCCCACCCGAAAATATTTGCTAGTTCCATTATTTGTGCTTCAGATAAACCGGCTTTTTGTCCTGCAAGGAATAAGGAGCTGTTAATAATGCCTTCGGCATAAGTTACATGAGATTCCGGTGTGCGAATGAGCAGTTCATCGGCGAAATAGCCTTCTTCATTTTTTGTGGCAAGGATTGATTGAATGGGGCTTCGTGTCAGTTTGACTTGGTATAACTGATTTTCCGGATCAAGGAGAAAGGCAATTTTTTCACCCGGGTATATTTTGGTTAATTCTTTGGCAAGTGACTTGTTTTTGAGTACATCATACATCACTTTGTCATTTAGCCCGGCTTTTATAAA
>JBFHPN010000488.1:0-2646 GCA_041592735.1 Oleiphilaceae bacterium
ACTCAATAAAGCAATGACACAATTATCGAAAGGCATTGAACGGGGCAATGTTATACCGTACAAATATCACCACTGGCCGATGTTTGAGCCTTTAAGGAACCATCCAATGTGGCCAACCTTGAAAGCTAAATCAGACTTGATCGTTGCTGAACAAAGACGCATTTACAATGATTTGGTGGCACAAAAAATGGCCGCCACTGAGTTATTGATACCGACAATTTAATTTTGTGCAGTTCGACTTTTTCAACGCGAACACGCTAAGCAATACTATGTTCTGCTCAACAGGGTTCCGAAGCTTCTGCGTAAGCACCAATCGATATTATTGATGGGCTGAACCGGTTGCTATTCAGGGAATCAAAGAATCTGTTAAGAGAAAACCTTAAGCTTTGCTTGCGCAACAAAAACCATGCTCGCTATTAAAAATTGCTAACTTCGACGCAGGTTTCAAACTCAATCCGGCACGATTCACATAAACTTTGTCGTTTATTCTGTTCCGGGAAATCCTCCGGGAATGTTTGGTAGTTGATAACCTCTATTTTCTATAGCCTCTGGAATAGTGGGAGTACCATCACTGTCGAGGTCGAAGGCATCGAGCAGATCTTCGGCAATCGCACCCAACATGGTCTCATCGCTGAGATCGCCGTCAAGGTCGGTATCGTAAACGAAACTACCACTGCCATCATACGAACAGGAGTTAGTAGGCGCGTATTGAATATCGTTACCACCAGTGGGTGTGGTAAAAAGCCCTGTGGTTTCGTTCAGTGAAAAAAACTGGCGCTGCGCAAAGGGTTGCAATGTGTGGCTGTTGTTGGGGCCGGCCCAGTTACAGATCATGCCTTCAACTGTACCTGTCGAATTCTGTATCGCATCACCAAAGCCTGCGTAAGCTTCACCATCGAGCGGTCCGGTGCCGCCAGACTCATGATAATTAACGCCCATCAAAAACACTCTTGAGTGACTATCACCTACTCCCGCCTGCCATAAATAAGCGTATTGCCCTTCCAGATTATTCGGATCCAATTGGGCCCCAAAAAGATTGAAATTTTCACTCCAGCCATCTGGATTAGTGGAAGCGTTGTAGTGATTATTTGGGTCTACTTGTCCCAAATCGGGGGCCGCGCTATCACTGATGAATCCTTCCTTATCAGAACCACATAAAATCGCACTGCGACTTTGTAAAGCTAAAGCGGTTTCTGAACTGCGTTCAAATGCCAACGAACCGTTAAGCGTACGCTCGTTTAACATACAATTGCCGCCACCAAACAGAGTGTTGTCACCACTGACACGAAACTGCATCAACCCTTGATATTCATTATCACTGGCACCCGATTGAAAGGTCATCTCCACGCGAATGTTACGATCAGCAGTGCCATCGTTAAAGGAGTAAGCCTGTTCGTATTGCCATTCATCGGTTGCAGTTTGGCTAAGAGTTGCAGTGGTAAAACTTGTACCAGTCAGTCCAAGCGCGTTCATGGCACTGGTCAAATCTAAGGTGTCGCCGACTCCGGGTCTGGCGCTCCCACTACTATCGGCCACGTACAACATACTGGCCAAACTCATTAATGCAGCAAAAGATTGATTACGAATACCGTTCAAACGCGCATTGAGCTGCGCTGCAGAGCAGGTATGCCCTGTATTAGCATCGGTTTCCAGCCACATCATCAAATCACCTCCGGGTAGCTCGCCTGAATTGGGTAAACTACCATCGGGATGATCTTGGTATTTTAGTGTGGGTCCATAACAGCCTGCGTTTACGCCCGTTTGAAAAAACAATTCCGGTGTAAAAGCATTGTTTATTGCTAGTTCTCCATTCAGTACCTGATTGATGCGATTAACCGCATCGGCATAAGCGGTAGTCCAATTCACACTGGCGGGCGACAGAAAATGTTTGCCGCTAAATCCTCCGCCATCCAGCGTATCGGTAGGCGGAGCTACGGCCAGCCCTAGGGGAAAGGTTTTATTCAAGGAAAAGCTCGACAAAGTATAAGTGACGGTGAATTGTGCGGTATTGCCTGCCGTGACATTCACTGAACTGGCACTGGCGGAACCGGAATAGGTATCCTGTCCAATGATCACATCTTCAATTGCCGCCGAATACGCTCCTGTACTCAGACCACTCAGGGTTATGCTGGCGGTAACTGCTTGCTGATAATTGCCGGGACCAGTGATGGTAACATCGGCACTGACACCGTCGGGTAAGCCTGACACTGTCACCATCAGCGAGCCTGTAGAGGGCTCGGGATCGTCATAACTACTGGAACCACCACAAGATACGAGCGACAGAAAAAAACAGGAATAGAGTGCAACCAAAAAAGCTTTCATCGAATACTCCGAACCTCAAACGCATTTTTTTAAAGATAGACTAAACACTCCAAACTGCCAGATAAACCCCCCGGAGATTGGTTGAGATAATTTTATTTTTCTTGTTCGTTTTTAACTGCTTTTTTCTATAGAAATTACCACGAATCCCAATACTCATCAGATAATAAATGTTTCTTATCTGTGAATGCGATGAAGATAAAGCAGCCATCCATTATGTAAGGTTAATAAGAAAAAGATATCTATAAAGGCAACACTATTAATGAAAAAGACGTTACATTCTATGCAAATGAGCTATGATTAACTACGTAAAGCGCATTTTAAATC
>JBFHPN010000489.1:0-2641 GCA_041592735.1 Oleiphilaceae bacterium
TAATCCGCATCGCCTTCATCAGCTGAAAAATCATGATAAGCTAATGCCCAGCTTCCACCACCCAGTTTGCCCGAGAACGATGCATATACATCAACCAGGCCTGCCGCTGGCGTGATCAGGAATAAATCTGCCCAACCATTGAATTTATGCAAGGTTGCCAAAGGTGTCTGGAAGCCGACTGAACCTTCATCAGAGCTGAGTTTTTCATAACCAATCAGACCTTTAATTCCAGATACTTCCAAGCCACCTTCTAACAAGGTGTAATCTGTTTCGAGGGTATTACCGGCCGCTTCTGACTCCTGGTATGCGTACTCGATGGCATAGATTGCTTTCATCTTATCATCGATAGCCGTAGCACCGGCAAAACGCAAGCCATAGGTATCCAGCTCTTTTTCAGACACGGTTTCTTCAAGCATATATCCATAGGCTGTTACTTTACCGATACCGGTGTTGAAGCTCAGATTCAATAAATGATCTTCAGAATCAATATCAGCCATTTCACCAAAAATACGATTACGCTGATCAAGATACGCATAGTTCACTTCGATTTCTTTCGTAGGTGCGTAGCCAACCGTCAGGGCATCAAAAGTTTGTCTATCCTGGCGCCAGCCAACGTGACCGACAAAACGATGGTTATCATAGGTCAGCACCTGGCGACCGGCTTTCACCGTCACCATATCAGTTTTGTATTGTACAAATGCCTGATCAAGCTCTGTTGTTTCAGGGTCAGCAACCACAGATCGGCCTTTTACAACATATCCGGCAGGGCGTGCCAGAGGGTGCTCTTCATAATTATCCTGACCAGCCACGACACGTGAATCTTCAAATTCAACCGTTGCTGAAAAACCCTCGTAACTTCCGGTGGTGTATCCCAGCATGCTGCGCAAGGTTAGCGCATTTGCGTCATCAAGAGCTGGATTATCCTGATCGACATTTTCATAGCGTAAACGAAAATCACCATAGACCTTACCCGAGGTAAGTGCGGTAGTAATATCATCAGCCGATGCCAGAGCTTGTGAGCTAAAAGCCGTTCCTGCTATTACAGATGCAATAGCCAAACCCAGCGTAGATTTAATATTTGATTTAACCATGTTTGTCATAAAAGACTCCTGATAAATGATGTCATGACCCGTGTCCTAGGAACTGGATCTATCCCACTCTCTTTTGCTGTGCGTCTAAACCGTCCGACGATTCCTTTTCTGTTGGTATAGCCTTATCTGGCTTCATACTGAATTGAGGCTTAGATTTTTTTTTTGTGTCCATGACTTCAATCTTGCGCTGTTTCTCATACAAGAAGGTCAGCACTTCTGATCGAAGGTGAACGTACTTTGGATCTTCAGCCAAGGCCAGGCGATTTCTCGGCCTGGGCAAGTCGATCTCCAAAATTTCTCCAATGGTCGCTGCAGGGCCATTGGTCATCATGACGATGCGGTCAGATAATAAAACTGCCTCATCGACATCATGGGTAATCATGATCACGGTGTTGTTCAATTCATTTTGAATTTCCATCAATGAATCTTGCATGTGCGCGCGCGTCAGGGCATCCAATGCACCAAAAGGCTCATCCATCAGCAATATATCCGGCTGCATAGAAAGCGCACGGGCAATACCAACACGCTGCTTCATACCACCTGATATCTCATCCGGGCGTTTGTGCATGGCATGATCCATGTGCACCAGATGCAGGTTGTATTCAATCCATTCTTTCATTTCTGCCTTGGACTTTTGCTTGCCAAATACCTGCTTAACCGCCAACTCAACATTTTCATAGGCCGTCAGCCAGGGTAATAACGAGTGATTCTGGAAAACTACCGCTCGCTCTGGGCCTGGCTCATTGACTTCTTTACCATTCAACACCACACCACCACGGGTCGCTTTATATAAACCCGCCACCACATTTAATACGGTTGACTTACCGCAACCGGAATGCCCGATCAGCGAGACAAACTCACCTTTGGAAATTTTTAAACTGACGTCTTTAAGCGCCGTGAATTCACCATTCTTGGTGGGAAAAACCATATCGATCTGGCTGATATCTAGTAAGGTACTCATATTCATTCTCCGTAATTCTTAGTCAGGGACTGTTTCATCATTCAAAAATACTGTCTGAAAGGAGCTGCAACTCAGCGTGTTGCGCTGGCTTTATCCCATGACAAGAGTTTTTGTACCTGCAACATGCCTCTGTCCAGCAAGAAGCCGATGATACCGATGACGATCACTGCAGCCATGATGCGGCTCAGAGAGTTTGAACTTCCGTTTTGGAATTCATCCCATACAAATTTGCCAAGACCCGGGTTTTGCGCGAGCATTTCCGCTGCGATCAACACCATCCAGGCTATACCCAGCGATAAACGCATACCTGTAAAAATCATGGGTACCGAGGCTGGTAACACAATTTTCTGAACATGTTTTAAGGCCGGCAATCTGAGAACACGGCTAACATTCACAAGATCCGAACTGATAGAAGCAACACCTACCGAAGTATTGATGACCATCGGCAATAAACAACATAAGGTCACGGTAATCATTGAGACAATAAACGACTTGGCAAACATAGGGTCTTCAGTCACGTACAAGGCACTTACCAGGATCGTCACCAAAGGTAACCATGCCAGTGGAGAAACCGGCTTAAAGGTTTGAA
>JBFHPN010000490.1:0-2639 GCA_041592735.1 Oleiphilaceae bacterium
AACGACTTGACGTTTGTTATAGGCTTTTGCAAGGTGAGATGCTTTAAGTGACTTCATGGCTGCTCTTCGGTTTCCTTGGCGCGTTTTTCTTTCTTGGTCGAGCCTTCGGGATAATATTGAATTTTCACTCTTGATCCTTCGCGCTGATCCCCCCTGGCTTTTATCGCTCTTTTTATAACATCGTATTCGATGATTTCACCAGAAAAAGAGTTATCGGCTTGAAGGAGTTTCGCATCGCCCTTGAATATGAGAGTTTCATCTTTTGTTCGGTATGAAATTTCCTTGCCATAGCCATGTGTGCTAATCGGGTTGTTGTCCACTTGTTGAGAAAAGTGGGCAGGATTACCTATGGCTTTTATGCCAGTTATTCTTCTATCCTGTGAGGTGACTGATATAAATTCGGCCTCTAGTCTTGTTGTACCTTGCGATACAATAACATTTCCCGAATAGGTCGATGTGCCTGTTTTATCATCTATTGTAGCCATATCGGATTCTATTTCTATCGGTGCTGTGCTGTTGGGATCAAAGGCAAATGATTTACCCGGGCAGGCGACCAATACCAGCATTGTACAAATGGGCATCAACAGCCTGAAGTAATCTTGCAGGTTAATTTTCAAAAACATATTTGCCTCTGACATTTGATAATAATTTCAATACTCGTTCATTCATTTGTGCTTCAAGCCCTAGAGAGCTCAAATAATGCTGGCCGTGTGAAATAAGCACCTGCGTGTCTGTTGTTAATGAGCCTGTTTTGTAATCCAGCAGCAACTGTTCACTTTCAAGTGTCCATACCAGCTCTTCATCGGATCGTTGTTCAGCTTTGACATCACCTGAAAGCAGGAGTGTTTCATCGGTCGGGTGATAATCACCTGAGCGGGCGGTTAGTGTATAACCTGCTTTATTATCAGGAGATGAAGAAAAACTTGGCTGATCTATTTTGATGTATTCGGTGTTTGAATAGAAATAGGCTTTATGAGCACGAATTTCGGAAACCTGGCCTTTAGAGTTATAGAGATAAAACGTACTATCTTTGAGAAAGGCAGAAGGTTTAACTTCCCGATCTTTTAGCTGCTTAATGTCAGGTACAGTCTTCTGCGTGTTCTGGGCCAGATTCATCGCCCAATATAGAGACAGGGAGGCAAGTAAAATAAGGGTCAATCTAATGGTTTGCTTTTGAAGTTGTTGCATCAGGCAAACTAGTCCAAGTAGGCGTTGTAGTAGGCATCTAATAGCCCTTTTGCACAGAGTATCATGTCGCAAACCTCGCGGACAGCACCATCACCGCCTTTGAGTGTCGTGCAATAATCGGCATGCTTGATGATAAAGGGGTGAGCATTGGGCACGGTAAAGCCAACGTTTACAGAACGAATGGCAGACAGATCTGGCAAATCGTCACCTATATAGGCTATTTCACTAAGAGGAATATTGAGTTGGCCGCTTAGCTCCAGAAGCGCTGTCTTTTTATCTTCACGTCCTTGCATAATATGTTTGATGCCCAGATCTTGCGCTCTTTTTTCTGTTAAGGGTGAGCGTCTGCCGGTAATGACGGCCACTTCAATACCGCTGACCAGTAGCGATTTTATACCTTGTCCATCTAGTATATTGAAGGCTTTTATTTCATCACCTTTGGCGGTAAAAAACACAGCACCACTCGTCATTACGCCATCAACGTCAAGTGCTAGCAATCGTGTGCTGGCAAGTCGCTGGTTCAGTTCAGGGGGTAAAAGCGAGTGCATTAAATAACTCCTGCGTGGATCAGATCGTGCATGTGGACAATGCCAACAACTATATTTGAATTGTCGGTAACCAGAAGGCCGGTAATTTTGTTGTTTTCCATAATGCTAAGTGCTTCTGCTGCCAGTATCTCTGAGGAGATTGTTTTACAGTTTGTGGTCATTACCTGGTCGATTGCAGTACCAAGCAAATCTATTTTAGCATCAAATGCTCTTCGCAGGTCGCCGTCTGTAAATAAGCCTTTCAATTTTCCATGTCGGTCAACAATCGCCGTCATACCAAAGCCTTTTTTGGATATTTCTAATAGGCCGTCAGATAACAATGTACCCTCTAATACACTTGGAACGCGTTCTCCGCTATGCATGATGTCGCTTACCGTTAAAAGAAGTTTTTTACCTAAACTGCCTCCAGGGTGAGAGAACGCAAAATCTTTTTCAGAAAAGCCTTTGGATTCGAGTAAGGCGACAGCAAGGGCATCACCCATGACAAGAGTCGCTGTAGTGCTTGAGGTTGGAGCAAGGCCAAGAGGGCAGGCTTCTTCTTTGATGCTGATATCAAGATGTATGTTGGCTTGAGTGGCTAGGGTTGAATTCGGGTTACCCGTCATGCTGATAAGCGGGGCGCCCATGCGTTTGATTAAAGGCAAAATGGTGGTGATTTCGGCGGTATTACCCGAGTTTGAAATGGCAAGCACAACATCATTTCCGGTAATCATGCCCAAGTCGCCATGACTGGCTTCACCTGGGTGTACAAAAAAAGAAGGTGTACCCGTGCTGGCGAATGTCGCTGCGATTTTATTGGCAATATGGCCGGACTTTCCCATCCCGGTTACGATAACACGTCCTTTACAGGCTTTCATTAAATCACAGGCCTGCGAAAATGCATCATCAATCCTGTTTGTAAGG
>JBFHPN010000491.1:0-2634 GCA_041592735.1 Oleiphilaceae bacterium
GTAAGAGGATAGAATTAACACACCTTTAGTATGAATATTGCCACCCAGTTTAGCGTGATGTTCGATATCGATAATATCACCATCGCCAAAGTAACAATTAGCGGTAACCCGATTCGGCATACCAAACTCTGCACCCGCTGCATAATAGACCGAAAGAGCATTGATTTGCCCTACTACTTTGCCAGTAACTGTGAGTAAGGTGGAGCCATCCCTGATGGTATCAAAAACCTGATCTTTTAAACGGCCATTGCGGTGCTCATGACTTTCTAGTGCGCGTTCTACATGCACCTGACGAATCATATTAGAGCCCTGTTCTTTTGCCCAGAAATTTGATTCTCTCAACAAATTAGAGATTTCAGATGCCTGAAGTGAAAGTTTCTTCTGATGCTCTGCCTGCCTTGAGCTGAACTCAATAATTCTGGAGACCGCTTTCTTATCGCAATGCAAAAATCCTTTTTCATGTACCAGGCTGGAAATAAACTTGGCATATTGTAGCTGTGACTCAGGTGTTCTGGGCATTTCATTTTCAAAGTCTGCCGTTACCTTAAACAACTCTTCAAATTCCGGATCATAATTCTGGAGTAACATGTAGGTGGAACGATCGCCAAAAAGAATAATCTTCACATCTAAAGGAATCGGCTCAGGCTCAAGCGAGATCGTTCCCGATAGTGTTACTTCTCGCTCAAGTGAATTGATTTGCAAGACTTTAGATCTTAGTGCCCGTTTGATGCCATCCCAGACAAAAGGTTGTTCTAAAACTTTCACGGCATCCAGCAAAAGATAGCCCCCATTTGCTCTGTGCAAACCGCCGCTTCTTATCAGTGAATAATCAGTGAAAACGGTGCCTTTATAGGTGACATGTTCAACATAACCAAACAAGGTATGGTAGTTTGGATTATCTTCGACCACGATGGGTGCTTTTTCATTTTGGTGATGCACCAGTACATTAATCTGATAGCGCCTGGGCAGTTTCTTTTCAAGCGTGGCATTAGACAATGCTCCCTGCTCATCATTATCTTCAAGAAACGCATCGATATTGGTTACGATATCTTTTTGCAGATCGCTCAGGTAATGAATCACGGATTCATGCTCATGATATTTTTGGGCCAGCACTTCAACCAGGTGCTGGGTCACACCGAGCACGATTTCTTCATTCAGCGATTGCTGTTTGTCGAGAAACTCTTGCTCCCATGTGGCAATTTTCCTGATCACCCCACGCAGTTTTAATTCGAGCTTGGTGATATCCACCTCAAATTGATCTTTCTCACTTTCAGACAAGGATTCGAAACTTTCCACGGTGTGCACATCTTCACCATTCATGGCGGTGAGTCGATAGCCCCCTGGTGTGCTTAAGCTGAGTTTTATTTTTTTTCGCCGAGCCTGCTTGGCAACACGTTCCAATGCTGCATCCTGTTTATCTGCATACTCTGCCTTGAGAGATTCTGACCGCTGATAGTATTGATCATTTTCAAATGCCTGCGGTATCCCTTTAACAAGGCGCAACATGAGTTTCTCGATATCGGTTTTTAAACTCAACCCCATGCCTACAGGTAATTTAAGGACTTTAGGGGAACGCGGTTGCTCGAAATCCGCAACGTAACACCAGTCAAAAAGATTAGATGTTTCTTTTCGATGACTATCCAGATAACGCAATATCATCGTGCGTTTTCCCAGGCCGTTTCGCCCTACCGCATAGACGTTGTAGCCTGAGTCGGGCATTGCCATGGCGAACCGAACTGCTTCCTGAGCGCGGCTCTGGCCCACAAATTCATTAATGGGTTCCAACGACTTAGTACTCACGAAGTTAAATTCTTTGGTATCACAGGTACCGTATAGCGCAGAAACGGGAAGAGGAACGGTTGCAGGTTGCTTTTGGGATGATTTCACATTGAGTCCTAAAAATAATGGCGTCTTATTATGGTCTCTTAGAGCTTAGCAAAGAAAAAGGTGTTCACAATAGCGTCCGATCTTCTGCTCTAGGAGGCATATAATTGTTTTCATGATGAAATTGCAATGTTATGTGTCCTTGATTTTAGCAGTGCTTAGCGTTTAATATCACCCCTGTTTTTAATCGACTCAAACTCATCCATCCACGCGCCACGCGATAACAACAAAATATGCATAAAATCAGACTCGTTAATTGGGCTGAAAGACGAATTAAACGACGTCATAAGGCACCGGATTTACGTATATCTATCCAGGCCTCCGGCATCAAAAAATGGTTCAGCACCTCTCTGGATGTGCGTTGTCTGGATATCAATCGCTATGGCATGGCTATTTCTTCAAGAAAACCATTGCGCCCTAAAGAGAAAATTCTGATTACCTTCAAAGGCAAATACATTTCTCACTCGAATGTGGCTGGCATCGTCACTGAATGTGTTCAAGTAAATCAATTTTATCGCATTAGCGTTGTATTCAGTTATGCGCTGGACAGCAAAGATTACTGCCGCAAAACTGATAACGCCCTCTCTCGCATTGAGAGCATCTACAATAATCATCATTGCTCCCAGGCCAGCTAGAATTAACTTTCAAACCTTATAGCTCTTATCATCCAGCCATGCTTCGTATATGATTTCATCCCATGTATTAGAGGAGAATGGGAGACGATATGCAGCAAACCCTGGGATTACTTAC
>JBFHPN010000492.1:0-2609 GCA_041592735.1 Oleiphilaceae bacterium
ATAAATTCAATGGTTGGGCAGATTTATTCCTGATCACTCCAACGGCAGGCCTGGTTGATGTATATGCGTCGTTCTCGGGCAAACTGGGTGGTGGAAGCTGGGCATTGGCTTATCATGATTTTTCAGCTGATGAAGGCGATGCGGATTACGGCTCTGAAATAGATATTTCTTATGCTAAAGCTTTCAGCAAGAACTACTACGGTGGTATCAAATACGCCATGTATTCGGCCGATGACTATTCGGTTGATACCGATAAATTGTGGTTATGGGTTGGTGCCAAGTTTTAATACCGGTTTGCACTAACACTCAATAGAAAAAACCGGAGTCAAACGCTCCGGTTTTTTTATGCCTGTTTGTTGAAGAATGCAGGTGTTAATTGTTAATTAGAGAAAGCTTATGATTGCAGGATGTGCTTAATTTCGGGCACGCATGCGCCACAATTGGTTCCTGCTTTGCAGGCACGGCCGACGTCTTCTGCGCTTTTTAAGCCCTTGTCCAGGATTAATTGGCGAATTGTTTTTTCACCGACATTAAAACAGGCACAGATTTGCTTGCCTGTATCTGCTGCCCCGGCAGGTGGGCGACCACTGAGAAGGCTGTTTCTGAATTCACCGATGGGTTCCTGTTTAGAGATCAGGCTGGTCAGCCAGTCGCGTGCAGGAAGCTCGTGTGTGGCTTGGATCATGGCGACAAATAAAAGTTTATCTTCTTTAAAGCCCGCAATACGCAAGAGGTTCATAGCAGGGTCTTCAAGCCGTTGCCAGCTTATATCCTCATCGTGATCAAGGCATTTTATGAGTTGTGCTTCGACCTGCTCAATCGACTGCTGTTGGTCGGCAATTTCGTAACGGAAACTTTTTTCGAGCCTGATATCAACCCGGTAATCGAGGTCAGGCATGTCCAGTTTATCACGGGAGATCACAAAGCCTTGCCACGCACAAGGCCAGGCATTCACTCTGACAGGTGTATGTTTGGATTCAGGTTGGAACGAAAGAGGGTCGGTAAATGGATTAACGACCGCGCCAACCCGGCCTTTGCTTGTGAGTATGCCGGTCCAGTGCATGGGGACAAATATATTGCCTCGACGGCATTCATGCGTGTGATTGACGCGTGCCAGCATGCTGCCCCAGTGACTTTCAACCTGTGCGAGTGAACCATGAGACAGGCCTGTGGAAGTGGCATCTTCAGGGTGGATGTCAATATAAGGTTCCGGCTTATGCAAGTTGAGGCGAGCTGAAAGACCTGTCCTTGACATACTATGCCATTGGTCGCGGATGCGACCGGTATTCAGAACAAAGGGATAGTGTTTGTTAGTGAGCGCTTTGGGTGGTTTTGCGGTAACGGGAATAAATTTCGCTTTCCGATTCTCCGTAAAAAAGCCACCCTTGGAAAATAAACGGGCTGTACCTTCTGGGTTCTCAGTGGTTACCGGCCATTGTACCGGGGCCAGCTGTTCATATTCTTCTGCCGTAATATCTTTAAATGCGGACAGATTGAAGTCTCGCAGTTTGCCGCCTTCATGGTTTTCAAACGCAGATAAACGTGCATGCTCTCTGAAAATGTCGACCGGATGTGAATAATTGAAATGTTCTGCAAAGCCCATGGCTTTAGCCACTTCACTGATAATCCACCAATCGGGTCTGGCTTCGCCCGATAATGGTTTGAAGGCGCGTTGTCGTGAAATGCGTCGTTCGGAGTTGGTAACCGTGCCATCTTTTTCGCTCCACCCGGCAGCGGGGAGTTTGATGTCAGCAAGATCTAAAGTGTCGCTGCGGGCGACACAGTCCGAAACGATGACAAGCTCGCATGCCGCTAGTGCTGCTTTGACTTTATCGGCATCGGGCAGGCTGAATACCGGGTTTGTGGCCATGATCCAGACGGCTTTCACCTTGCCTTCTGCAACCGCATTAAACAACTCGACTGCGGTTAAACCGGGGCCTTTTGGAATTTTGTTGCTACCCCAGAACCGCCCAACGATATCGGTATCTTCAGGTTTAAAACCTAAATGTGCAGCCAGGATGGTCGCTAAACCGCCTACTTCCCGGCCGCCCATCGCATTAGGTTGGCCCGTTAATGAAAGTGGGCCGGAACCAGGCTTGCCTATGCGACCGGTGGCAAGGTGGCAGTTAAGAATGGCATTCACCTTATCGGTACCAGAGGTGGATTGATTTACGCCCTGGCTATACAGGCTCACGACTTTATCATTTTGGGCATACAAATCAAAAAAGGTCGTTAAAACTTCAGTACTGATACCGCAGGTTTCAGCCAGATCCTCTAAAGAAGGGCAATCTGCCTGAGCGGATTTCAAGGTGGCTTCAAAGCCTTCGGTATAGTGGTCGATATAGTCGTGGTCGAGCTTTCCCTTATCTGCCAGATAAGCCAGCAGGCCATTGAATAGCTTAGCATCGCTGCCTGATCGAATTTGTAAATGTACATCGGCTATGTCGCAACTGGTGGTATGGCGTGGATCAATGACGACTATTTTGAGGGAGGGCTTGTTTTCTTTGGCTTTGGTGATGCGTTGAAACAGCACAGGGTGACACCATGCACTGTTGGCGCCAATTAAAATGATCAACTCCGCTTCATCCAGATCGTCATAGCAATTGGGG
>JBFHPN010000493.1:0-2597 GCA_041592735.1 Oleiphilaceae bacterium
ATCCATCATATAGGTAAAACCAGCCATCGGTTCAAGCGCTTCCTGAACCCCTTCAAACTGACTGATATTTCGCCCGAACTGCTCACGCGTCAGGGCATAGGAACCGGTTGCCAGACAGGCCAGTTTTCCAGCTCCCGCACCAAGCGCCGGCAAGGAAATGGAACGACCAATCGACAAACACTCAAGAAGCATTTTCCAACCCTTACCCAGCATGGCTTTGCCACCGATTACCTGATCCATTGGAATAAACACTTCCGTTCCCCAGGTGGGACCGTTCATAAAGACGGTATTCATCGGCAAGTGTCGGGCACCGCTATTCACCCCATCCAGATCTTTGGGAATAAGAACACAAGTAACACCGATCTCCTCTTCCTCGCCGACAAGATGTTCCGGATCATACACTTTAATGGCCAGGCCAATCAGCGTGGCGACCGGCGCCAGGGTGATATAGCGTTTGTTCCAGGTTACTTTAAGACCCAGTACTTTTTCACCCTTCCATTCGCCCTCGCAAACAATCCCTTTATCAGGGATGGCGCCTGCATCAGAACCCGCCACGGGCGATGTCAGCGCGAAGCATGGGGTCTCCTTACCGGCACTTAAGCGAGGAAGATAATATTTTTTCTGTTCATCGGTACCGTATTCCATCAATAACTCGCCTGGGCCAAGCGAGTTAGGAACCATTACCGTGACAGCGGTCGACACACTGCGCGTCGATATTTTCATGACAATTTCAGAGTGCGCTGTATGAGAAAAGCCTTTACCGCCAGAACTTTTTGGAATCATTAAACCAAAGAAACCGTTTTCACGAATAAATGCCCATACATCGGCTGGCAAATCATAGTCCTCGTGGGTGATCTTCCAGTCATCGAGCATACCGCAAAGCTTTTCGACCGGCCCATCCAGGAAAGCTTGCTCTTCTTCGGATAACCTCGCTGGCGCGGCACTTAACAGCTGGCTCCAATCCGGACGACCGGAAAACAGTTCGCCATCCCAGTCTACGGTACCAGAACTCAAGGCTTCGGCTTCGGTATCCGACAATTTAGGCAAGCGACCTCGTACCCAGGCCAGTAAAGGTTTACTCAGGCTGTTTTTTCTGAAGGAACCGGGAAAAACCAGCACGTAGGCAAGCGCTAATAAAATCGCACCCGTCAGAATACTGAGTACATGCCAGTTATCAACGTGGATACCGATGAGTGTTGCAATACCTAGGCTTACAGCCGTTTGCATCGTATTTGTATTAAGGTACAACAACACAAATGTACAGATAATAAAAAACAATAAAACCATGGATTTACCTCCGTGTGGTGTCGAAAAAGACAATAAAGATCATTGAAATAGGATCTGCTGACCACTATCCTCCAACTCAGAAATGCTTGCAAGCCCAAGTTGTAAAAGTTAACAAGTGTATGTATTTACAAGCGGTTTTGGCTATTTTATTTGAGCCAGCCTTATTCGAAAGTTAAATTGAATCGGTTTTTAGTATGCAAAACAAGGCGATTTTATATTCATTCCGTCGATGCCCCTACGCTATACGGGCACGCATGAGTCTTAAATACAGTCAGCAAACGGTAGAATTGCGCGAAGTTGTGCTGGCCGATAAACCCGCACAATTGCTTGCCGTCTCGCCAAAAGGCACAGTCCCTGTAGTGGTTTTCAACAATGGCCGGGTCATAGAAGAGAGTCTGGATATTATGCTTTGGGCCCTACAGAAAGCGGACCCGGAGGACTGGTGTGAAAATTTAGACGCCCAGCTTGCCTTGATTAGCAAAAACGACCATGAATTTAAACCGATGCTGGATAAATACAAATATGCTGACCGCTTTCCGGAACAACCCCCGGCGCACTACCGCTCAGCAGGGATGGTTTTTTTAGAGATCTTGGATCAGCGGCTGCAAAAACACCGCTATCTATTTGCCGACTCCAGGCGACTGGCGGATGTTGCCCTGTTTCCATTTGTGCGTCAGTTTGCGCATGTGGATCTGGCTTGGTTTGAAGCCTGTAAACTACGCCATCTTAAACAGTGGTTATTGGATTTTAAACATTCGGAGTTATTTACAGCCTGTATGCTGAAGTACCCAAAATGGCAAAGCGATACGTCCGGCATTGATTTTCCATGATTCCCCACTCAATCCGATAAGCGCTTATTCGCCGGCCTGATTATTTATTCGGTTCAAGATGCAGATGGGAGGTGTCCGGCACAGAAACGGGCGGTTTCTCCTTTTTCTCGACAAGTACACTACCGGGAGGCGCCAGCGAGACATTATCCAGCTCATGAAATTCTGCTTTCACTTCAGGCTTCTCGTCTTCCATTCTGCTACCCACGGGTGCCAGATCAAAATGCGTCGAACTTAATATATCATCGACCCGCTCACCCGCGACAGGCAAGCCATTGAGACTCATCACGGTCTTTCTGGCACCAGCCTGAGCCGCTGTTTTTTCCGGTGCAGGTGCAGCAGAAGAAGTTTCCGTAGCTGGTTTCGCTGAAGCTGCAGGGGCTGCACCAGAATCTGCAGTGCTAGCTTGCTCTCTGGCACTAAATGTTACCGCCACACCTGGCTGCCCCATGCGTTCAATCTGACAGTCTGCACCGCGCTTTC
>JBFHPN010000494.1:0-2597 GCA_041592735.1 Oleiphilaceae bacterium
CCTCAAAGTCTTTTTCTTCCAGTAATTGCTTTACAGGGGGGGGCGCACTCTTTTCGGTAAGCATGGTAAGAGGTGTGTCAGGCAAGGAGGTCGACGCATGCTTCAGCACAGACAGCCGATTATGAAAGCGCTCAAGATTCCGTTCACTTGGCAGAACGCTCTCCGGCTCGCGGGAAAAAAACCAGAATTGTTGCGCCAGCCATCCGACAAAAAGCCCGAGGAACAAGGCGCTGATGTAACCCATAGTTTGCTTCACGTTATCTCCTCAGCTCGTATGGGTTATGACATACACATGCAAGCTGGCTGCTGCATCATGCTTGTCTTGATCCTAGGGCCGATCAAAATAGCTTTCTACTATTCGCTGGACTTTAATGGTATCCGCAGAAGTAGAGTTGGCATCAGCAAATGACTGCTCAATTAAGTAGTGTACCAACTGACTCTTCAGCCCTGATGATTGAGTATTCGTCAGCTCGTCTGCAATTACCTGAAAATGCGCTAACACTTCCACCTCATGCGCTTGCGCAGTCTTCACGATCCAACCCTGGCCAGCTTGTTCCACCAGACCTGTTGCGACACCCAGTAAGCTTAATGGCTGCCCCAGATCCGGATCTACCGAATAAACCTGGGGATTCAATAACCGGCCTTCATTGATAACGGCTTCTTCAATTGCCTGATCATTATCGCCGACCAATAAATGCATTTGATACGCAGGTGAGGAGGACGCGCTAAAATCGTAAAGCTTTAACCATTTAGCATCTTCATCTGAGTTTTCCACCGATAAGGCCGCTATTTGCCCAAGATTCGAATCCGAACAGCTTTGATCCTGAATACTGGCATTTAAACAGAAAAGAGCTCTCGCTTCGTATTCCCTGAACTGGTTTGTACAGAGCCCCTCTTGCAAATCTTTACCGGTACAGACGATATTGCTGCCGGATTCATTTATCTGCCCTAAATCACACTGCACACGTTGATATTTCTTATAGCACTCATTGGTGCGTAATGACCCTTCGGTCAAGGCATTTAAAAACAGATTAGTATTCAGAAAATGGGTTTCCAAACCAAATAAACGGGCGCGTTTTCCGAACAAGACCTGCTCTCTGGAGGCCTTTGGTGCCGCTAAATCCACCGCATAGTTATAACTTAACAACAATTCTTTCTGATGCATTCTGGCAGTGATATAAAGCCGCTTGGCATTCAGGGCGAAATCCAGACTGCGAGCAAACTTTGCAGCGTACTGCATGTAACCTTTAAAAGATAAATCATTACCTGGCTTATTTAACTCACTCAAGTGAAGATAATTACTTGGTGTACATAACGGTTCCGACGATTGCGTGATTAATTTCTCTTCAGCCGTTTCGCAATAATCATCGACCTGATCATTCAAAGTACAGCCTAAAGCTGCATCACAAGCGGTGATAAACTGCCAGCTCTGCGCCTCAACATCATGTGCCGCGAGACAATCTGCATCACTGCCGCAACTTTTTAGATCAAACTGAGAAAAATGGCGTGTTTTGGTAAACGCACGCGAATCAATTGAAATCGGATGTTGTTGAATTATCTGATAGGTTTCTGAAGGATTACGGGCTGGGGTCTGCGCTCGATATGACTGATAAAAGATCTTATTATCATTGATCAGTAACAGATCATCGTCATCAAAGCGAATATCAGCAGGTTTGGCATAGGGGATAGGCGTCTTATCCTGAGTCTCCGGAATAAATAAAGAGGGAGAAATTCTCAAGGAACGATCTGCCAGAATGGTGTCAGTTTCATTAAAACCCTTGGCAAAAATGGCTGATGCGCTGTCTACCACAAAGACATCCAATCCCAGTTGAATCAGATAATGATGGTCTGTCAGTGCCTGGACATCAAAAAGATAGGCTTTGCTTTTGGTTTCCGGGGTAATTGAAACAACCGGTAAGGCTTCGATGGTTCTGGATTGCTGCCATTGAATTTCTCTATCCTGATCATAAAAAACCAGCATCTTTTCTTCTGGGCTATACCCTAAAAATCCATGACTCAAGATTTGCTGCCCGGAATTATCCGTGTCCTCGACCCAACCGAATACCAAACGTGAACGAACCTCCGATTCTGGCACCAGCTCCAGGCTGGGTAACTTGTTTTGATCAGGGTTTTGCGTAGGATCTAACTGATAATCAAGTGGCAAGGCGTAAAAACGTTGCTTACCATCACTTTGGCAGGCATTTGAACCACTGCCTGCAACGGTTTTCACATAGACGATTTCATCATGCAGGACGGTGAGCACTTTATCAGTACTGATGCCATCAGTTGTTTGCACACGCTCTCGGGGAATTAATTCACATACTTTGTTGGTAAAGTGGCTGAGCAGGCGAATCTGATTGGATTCATGATCAACCGAATACACGCTATCGTTGCGAACCAGCAAGGTGACATCCGAACGTCCGAATTCATCTTCCAGCGTGTTTAAGGATAAAACCAGACGAGAATCAGCAGAAAATATCTTGATAGTCTCAGCAGAGTCAGCAGCATTTTCAGGAAGTTGATAGCTATATAAGGCAGACGCGCCCTCAACATTGCCAGCATCAGCAATAATGGCTTCATCGATATCCACAAAAACC
>JBFHPN010000495.1:0-2592 GCA_041592735.1 Oleiphilaceae bacterium
CGCAGTGGTGAGCGGGTTCAGGGTAATCTCGGCAGCATTAAGCTGGAAGCGGGTGATACATTGTTGCTAGAAGCCCGCCCGGCTTTTGTTTCACGTCAGCGATACAACAAAGACTTTTTGCTAATAAACGACCTGGATACAGAACCGCCTCGTTATGAACGTGCATATTTATCCTGGGGTATTTTACTGTCGATTGTTATTGCTGCTGGCTTTGACTTGACCTCCATGCTGAATGCCTCACTGATCGGTGCCGGCTTAATGATCATGACTCGTTGCTGTTCGGTGAGTCAGGCTGAAAAGAGCCTTGATTTGACCGTCATCATCACCATCGCTGCTTCGTTCGCATTAGGTATTGCGCTACAGAAAACCGGCGCTGCAGGCTATATTGCCGAAAATATCATTTCACTCAGTGGCGGCACGCCCTGGTTAATGCTGGTGCTTAGTTATGTCGCAGTTTCGTTGATGACTGAAACCATTACCAATAACGGGGCCGCCGTCATCATGCTGCCGATTGTGCTGGAAATGACAGAAAAAGCCGGGCTGCATAATGAACCCTTTGTATTTGCGGTGATGATGGGTGCTTCAGCCAGTTTCGCGACACCCTTGGGCTATCAAACAAACCTGATGGTGTTTGGTCCTGGTGGTTACCGATTCTCTGATTTTGTAAAGGTGGGTGTCCCTATGAATATTTTCATTGGTTTCTGTACCTTGGCGGTACTGTTGATTGGTTGGCCCTTAGTAAAATAGTTTTGTACTGGCTGGCCATTGCGTATACCATTTACCCGTTTTGGATAGTTATTATCTAATTAAAATCAAGAGGTTAATGTATGGATGCGGCTTTGGCCCTGCTAGGTGAGCCTACCTTTATTATCATGGCTGTGGTTTGGCTGGTAACGATAATGGTGTGCTTGATCATTATCCGGCGCTCGGCCGGTATTCAAAAGCATTTACAAAAAACCTTGGATGAACAATCCCATTCTTTTCAGCTTTCCCAAAAAGAAAGCATGATTCAGAAAGACTATGCGCAAGAAAAAGTTCAGGAACTGACTTCCAGAGTCAGTGACTTATTACAGCAGCATGAAAGCATTAATGAGGCCTTGCAAAAATCTGAACGGGATAAAGACGTTGCCCTGAGTCAATTTCAGTCCTTACGAGTGAGTTACGATTCACTTGAAAAGAAGTTTGATGAGAAACTGAATCAATATAATGAGTTAAGAACGGAATTCACTAAATTGAATACCGAACTCGCCGAGCGGGAGTCGAGCCACGTTAAACAACTCGCTCTATTTGAAGAACAAAAGAAAGCACTGAGCGAACAATTTAAAGTCCTGGCAAACGAAATACTTGATTCAAAAGCCAAAGCCCTTCAGGAAACCAACCAATTAAGTCTTAAATCGGTCATCAATCCCTTTCAACAATCCATAGATAGCTTCAAGAAAGAAGTACAGGAAATTCATCACCGGGAAACAACGCAACAAGGGGAGTTACGTAAAGAACTTCTCTCATTAAAAGAATTAAATCAGCAAATTACTGCAGAGGCACACGAGCTTTCCACCGCATTAAAAGGGCAGAAAAAGTTACAAGGGAATTGGGGTGAGCTGGTGTTGGAAAATGTCCTCGACCGCTCAGGTCTGCAGCTTGGAAAAGATTATAAGCGAGAAGTGTCTATCAATACCGAAGAAGGCCGACAACGACCAGATGCGATTGTGTATTTACCGCAGGATAAACATCTGATTATTGATGCAAAAGTCTCCCTGAATGCCTATACGCGTTATGTTAATAGTGAGGATGAGCTGGAGCGAAAACAAGCCTTAAACGAGCATGTAACCGCCATGGGGCAGCGCATCACAGAATTATCAAAACGAGATTACTACAAGTTACCTGGCCTGAATTCACCCGAAATGGTGTTTATGTTCGTGCCGATTGAATCTGCTTTTGTAGAAGCCTTGAAAGCGGATGAAAGCCTGTTCCAGAAAGCCATCGAAAATAACGTATTAGTCGCTACGCCAACGACCTTACTAACCAGCCTGAATATTGTCCGCCAGCTTTGGCGCTATGAGGATCAGAATAAGCACACAGTGGCATTAGCGACAAAAGCGGAGCTGGTATTCAAGAAACTGAATGTGTTTCTTGGCAGTTTTGAAAACATCAAAAAGGGTATTGAAAAAGCTGCAGAAGCATACACTAAAGCAGAAGGGCAGTTAATCAGCGGTAAGGGTAACCTTGTGAAGCAGGTCGGCGAATTCAAAAATCTTGCACCTGCTATCAAAGCAGAATTACCTGAATATTTTACAGAAAAAGCCAATCTGGAAATTGACTTTATTGCCAGCGAAGAAACACGCCTTGTTGATGAGCAAGAGGAAAAGACCAGCAAGGAAATTGATGGCAGTTCCGATTAACTTAAACTGTAACAAGCTTTAATCGGTAAAAGTCAGAATGAGAACTGATCAATGTAATCTCAAGTTTCGACTAGAATGTAAAAATGGTTAAAGGGCTTTGACCCCTTATTAGTTCAGATGATGCGTTCCCATTAAATCCAAATGAAAGCATGGATACGGATGGCGACGGTATTGGCAATAATGCGGATACCGA
>JBFHPN010000496.1:0-2586 GCA_041592735.1 Oleiphilaceae bacterium
AAGTCAAGGCGAATTTAGGGTAATTGAAGGATTCATTCACTTAGAAGAAGCGACATTTTTAATTGAATCGGAAGGAGATCGGGACTTCAATATAGGTGCTAAGAATTTCTTTTTCTTCGTTTAGCGGATCGAAACGCCAGTGATTTCGGACCGTTTCATACGCCGCATAATTCAACACGCCATAGTCCGTGCTTTTTACAAAGGTCAGGTGCTCTATGGTGCCATCTGCTGCCACCTGCACACCCAGAATCACATCTCCCTGCCAACCTTTTTTTCGTGCCAACATCGGGTAATCCGGCTTCGGGTTAGCCTTGCTACCTAATATGTAGCGTGGTTTATCCATCTGTGATGCTGAAGAAGACAACTGAGAAGATTCTGGAGACGGCGCAGATTTATTCACAGCTGAAATAACTGTTTGAGCAACTGGGTTCTTCTCTGGATCTGGGAAGCTTTTCTCTGGCTGACTAAGGCTTATCGCCTGTTCCTGAGGCACTGATGCCATGTCTATTTTAGTTGGCGGAACCTTAGCCTTTGGGGAGCTTGCGAGGTCAGAGGTAGGGGCTCTATTTTCAGGCTGATTTGAGCGCTGTTCAACAGCAGCTGCTGTTGGCAGCACTGTGGCTGGCACACTTTTCGGCTTAGGAACGCTGGCAATGGCCAAATCTGTTTTCAAGGCTTCCTCTTTTGCAGACGACTCGGGCGCATTTTTGTTGTCTGATGGCCGTGTGTTTTTATCTGATGGCAGCGTGTTAGTGGCTGATGACAGCGCTTGGGCAGCAGCAACTCTGAGCGTTAAGCTGTGGGTGACAGAACTGCCCGCATGCTGCAAATCGTCGACAGCCGATAGCCATAAAGCGAGTACTGTATGGAGTATCACAGATAGCAGCAGCGCAACAAGGCCGATAAACGTAGGGTGATGAAGTCTCGATAGCATAAAAGGGCTGTCAAATAAAAAGTAACGGCGGCTATGATAACGCTAATGAGGTAAACGCTTCATTAACTCTGTGCAAAAAACACAGCTGACAGGCTTAATTTTGCATCCCGGCTCATCGCCTTTACCTGTCTTTCTCGCTTACTGGCCTCAGACCTCGAAGCAGAAGATTCTACCCACACGACACGAAGGGGTTCATGCCCCCTGAAAAATTTAGCACCTTTACTCTTAAGGCCTTGATACATCTGCAGATGCTCTTGAAAACGGCGGCGCACGTCTAGCGTTATCCCTGTGTAAAGTTTGCCACAAGCCGTCTCTATCATATAAACACACCATGTTTTAACAGGCTGGTCTTTAGACAGGTCAAGCACCTCTAGAGAGCCTTTTTCAACGTCATTCATAGTAATTGTTAAACAATGTAAATTATTGGTTTTATTGATATTTTGTGAATGCACTGTAACTTAATGTTGTCTATTATAGGCAATATGTAAGTGCATTAACACTTACATGCCATGCGAAAGAGGATTTCATTATGTCACACAACCTCAAACTAAATCTCCTGACCAAATTATTTCATAGCAAGCACAAGCCAGTGAGCGAAAAACGTCATTTACCCAAGCAGCAAACGAAAACACCCTCAGCTGATCAATGGGACATGTCACCAGAAGATGCATTAAGAGTCAGCTATACCGATAAAAAATAATGCTTTAATCTGTCATAAGTAGGATTAGATCGCTCAGGGGAAATGAACTTGTGACACCGGGAGTTGATCCCTATAATGCGGTTTTACTAATCATGTAGGTTCGCTTCATGTCTGAACAGAATAACCCAAGCTCTCCGCCAATCCCCGAACATTCTCAAGATGAACAAGCACTTGCTGAGTTCAATCGTTTGGCCTGGCATAGCCGAAGAGGCATGCTCGAACTGGATGTACTGTTAATTCCTTTTCTGAATGAGGCCTACCGTTCGCTAAGTGCGGAAGATCAACTTCGTTATAAAAAACTGCTTGATTGCGAAGATCCTGATTTATTTAGCTGGTTTATGCGAAATTCTACCCCTAGCGACCCGGATCACTTGCGCATGGTCAATATGATACTGAATCGTGTTCAACCAGATTGATCTTCAGTTTAAGCCCAGCGTTTATCTTGCGACTTTACTGGGCTTGCCATTTGCGACTTCATTAGTGCTGGCGACCACGATAGACGCCTCTCATACCGTGAAGTTAATTCTGATCATTTGCCTGTTGTTAGTTGCCTGGCAGCTCATTTATCAATTTGCGTATTTAAAAGCCCCGCATTCAGTGCACAGATTAAGACTGGTTGATGGTGGATTTATCTTAACGGATCACTCCGGTGAGTCTTTCAGGGCGACCCCTATCTTACGCAACTTGCTTCATCCACAGTTCAGCCTGATCAGTTTTTCCTGCGAAGCTTTAAATCACCTCTCAGATAATACACAAGACTTCTCACAGGAGAGACAGGAGAGGCTCCATAGTTTTAAGAGAATCTGTCAGCGCCTGTTCGGAGGAAATACCACACGTAAAGATACTCGCCACCTAATCATTTGTAGGTATAATGTGCAGAGTTTAAATGATTTCAGACGCCTGCGCGTTCAACTCGCTCTGGCATCATCCAGCTTCTGATAATGCTATACCC
>JBFHPN010000497.1:0-2580 GCA_041592735.1 Oleiphilaceae bacterium
TCAAGCACTACAGCGACTCTTGTCATGGGTGATGCCCTTGCTGTCGCCTTACTCGAATCAAAAGGCTTTTCTGAAAAAGATTTTGCATTCTCTCACCCAGGTGGCAGTTTAGGTAAAAAACTGCTTCTAACAGTAAGCGACATCATGCATAGCGGAGAACGCGTTCCAAGTGTAATAGAGGGCACATTGTTATCTGATGGCTTATTAGAAATATCCAAAAAAGGTTTTGGTATGACGGCGGTTGTAGACAGGCATGGAAAATTAAAAGGCTTATTTACAGATGGCGACCTTCGAAGAGCATTTGATGCTAAAATAGATTTGCTTGGTACGGCAATCGACCAGGTAATGACCACAAATTGTAAAACGATTTCCTCAGACATACTGGCAGCAGAAGCACTTAGCATTATGGAAAACAACAAAATTACCGGCCTTCTGGTTACCGACAGTTCTAATATAGTTGTCGGCATCGTCCACATGCACGATCTAATTCATGCAGGAGTTATTTAATGCACTCGCTTTTACCCCCCGAACTCAACCAGCGACTTGCCAGCACACGATTACTGGCGCTTGATGTAGATGGCGTAATGACCAGTGGTGCCGTGTTTTTTACCGCCAAAGGCGATGAAATAAAGGCCTTTAATATACTGGATGGGCAAGGCATAAAATCGCTACTGGTCAGCGGCATTGAAGTGGCCGTTATTACCGGTAGACGCTCACCCTTAACAGAAAAAAGAGCACAGGATCTAGGCATCAAACATATTATGCAAGGTCGTGAAGATAAAAAGACAGCGCTTCTGGAGCTCTGCGGTCAGCTTAATATTCCTCTTAGTGAGATAGCCTATATAGGCGATGATTTGCCAGACCTGTCTGCCATTCGATCTGTAAACGTTGGCTTTACCGTCCCCAACGCACATCCTTTTATCATCAAGCACGCTGATTATTGCACGACACTTAAAGGCGGTGATGGCGCTGTCCGTGAGGTTTGCGACATGATACTCTGTGCTAAAGGGCTTTTAGACGCCTACTACAACGCCTACTTGGACTAGTTTGCCTGATGCAACAACTTCAAAAGCAAACATTCAGACTAATACTTATTTTACTTGTTTCCCTGTCTCTATATTGGGCGATGAATCTGGCCCAGAACACTCAAAAAACCGTGCCAGACATTAAGCAGTTAAAAGATCGGGAAGTTAAACCGTCTGCCTTTCTCAAAAATAGTACGTTTTATCTCTATAACTCAAAAGGCGAGGTTTCTGAAATACGTGCTCATAAAGCCTATTTCTATTCAAACACCGAATATATCAAAATAGATCAGCCAAGTTTCTCATCAGCACCCGACAATAAAGCAGGTTATACACTGACTGCTCGTTCAGGTGATTATCACCCGACTGATGAAACGCTCCTGCTATCGGGTGATGTCAAAGCTGAGCAGCGAACCAATGAAACACTGGTATGGACGCTTGAAAGTGAACAGTTGCTCTTAGATTACAAAACAGGCTCATTAACAACAGACACCCAGGTGTTAATTTCACATGGCCAGCATTATCTGAGTTCACTAGGGCTTGAAGCACAAATGAATGAACGAGTATTAAAATTATTATCCAATGTCAGAGGCAAATATGTTTTTGAAAATTAACCTGCGAGATTACTTCAGGCTATTGATGCCCATTTTTACAATGCTAGTAATAGTCGCCTGCCCGGGTAAATCATTTGCCTTTGACCCAAACAGCACAGCGCCAATAGAAATAGAATCCGATATGGCTACAATCGATGATAAAACAGGCACATCGACCTATTCGGGTAATGTCATTGTGTCGCAAGGAACAACGAAACTCGAAGCCGAATTTATATCAGTCACCTCGCAGGATAGACGAATAACAGGCATAAAAGCCATAGGTAATCCCGCCCATTTTTCTCAGCAAGTGAACAACAACCCGATTAGCACGCATGGTTACGGCAAGGAAATTTCTTACCGCACACAAGATGAAACCCTTATCTTCAAGGGTGATGCGAAACTCATTCAGGCTGATAACTCTTTTTCTGGCGAAATCATCGAATACGACGTTATTAAAAGAGCGATTAAAGCCAGAGGGAATCAGCGTGAAGGTTCAAGAGTAAAAATTCAATATTATCCCGAAGGCACGACCAAGAAAGAAAAACGCGCTAAGGAAACCGAAGAGCAGCCATGAAGTCACTTAAAGCCACTCACCTTGCAAAAGCCTATAACAAACGTCAAGTCGTTATAGATGTCTCCCTTGAGATTAACAGCGGCCAAATTGTCGGCTTGCTCGGCCCCAATGGCGCAGGCAAAACCACTTGTTTTTACATGATTGTCGGCCTGGTTAAACATGATAAAGGTAAAATCATGATCGATGACAAAGACCTGAGTAATATGCCTATGCATGGCAGAGCAAAAGCAGGTGTAGGCTATTTACCCCAGGAAGCGTCTATCTTTAGAAAACTCAGCGTTAAGGACAATATACTTGGCATACTTGAGATCAGAAAAGATTTGAGCAAACCCCAGCGCTTAGCGAAAATGCAGGCCTTACTTGAAGAATTTCATATCACACACATTAAAGA
>JBFHPN010000498.1:0-2580 GCA_041592735.1 Oleiphilaceae bacterium
ATTACTCCTGAATCTCTATTTAATTAACATTATTTTAAGTGATAAATACTTACTTGAATTTCAATATCTAATACATTGATTTAACTATAGACAGCTATTATCAAAACTGCACACACAGCTTGTGTTTTTTTGTTTAAAAACGTTACGGTACGATATCAACATGTACATCACCGGTATTCGGGTCGTATTCAATTCTGTGCTGATTGGCCGTTGCCAAGTAAGTGTAACGGCAATCATTTCCTGGCAGTACCAGGGTTGTCTGATAATCAGATCCTGTACCTGTTGAGGTCTCAACTGAACTCGTTGTCATCAACGCTCCCCAAAGTGCATCACATTCTGCTAGCGTCATCGCATCGGGATTGGTATTACCATTAACCCCGGTAGGCCAACCATCCAGACTGACATCAATAAAGTTGTTTGGCTCACCATAACCTGGAAGATTCTCAATCGCCTGACGGACCCCATTGGCCAACCACTGGGCTCTGACAAGGTTAACTGCTGCGACAAAACTGCCCCCCGTTGATTCTACACTGGCCTCATGTGCGGTATCTGACAGCTCGGCAAATCGTGGCAGGGCAAAGGCAGCCAATATCGCTAAAATTGCAATCACTACAACGAGCTCAATCAATGTAAAGCCCCGATACTTATTCATATTTAATTCCTCACCTAAGGTGTTGAGTGTGATGTTTTTCATAAGGTTCTTAGTCATTCATTGGTATGAGTGCCAGCCCGTTAATTTTCTCATTATCTTCTTTAGACCTTAGCGCAAGGACCTTAAATCGCAAGATTTTGTTGTTTATTTTCATCTGATTATTCTCTGAAGAATCATCGTTTATATCCACCGGAACATAAGCAATCTCTTTGGTTTCAGCGATAAAAAACCATTTACCAGGGTACGCAAGTGCAGATTCCGGCGTCATTTCACCCACATAATGTGCTGTTTTTCCCTCAAGCCAATCCATGGGGTTCGCACCTTCAAATTTAGTGGCTAAGCCTAAATCTCCCTGACTCACCAGCGCCGCTTGCATCACCCTGACAGCAGCCTGTAATTCCGCCAGACGAAATTCAAAGTGCGCTTGTTGTACTCGGTCTATTTCGCGATCGAGACGCTGAAAAAGCACACCGATTAACACCAAAATCAAACTGGCAGTGACGGCGACCAGAAAATAATGATTGCCAAAGGTGCGTTCAGACAGAATATGTTCACGCTTATTCATCATTTTCGCTGGCTAGCCTTTGCCCATTGCAGCCTGCCCCAAATCCCAGATAGGCAGGAACACACCGAGTGCAAGTATCAATACAATGCCACCCATCGCAACGATCAAGATGGGTTCTATAGCCTCGGATAGTCTCTTCAGGGAATAATCCGCTTCCTCATCATAAAAATCGGCAACTTCATTCAGCAAGGAATCTATTGCCCCGGTTTCTTCACCTACCGCCATCATTTGCAAAACCAGCGGTGTAAAAATATCAGCGGCTCGTGCGGTGCGTAATAAACTATCACCCCGCTCAATACCCGTTTTCATTCCTGTAATTTGTTTACCGATATATTTATTACCCGAGGCTTCCGCAGCGATTGCAAGTGCATGAGTGATTGCCATACCGGCAGACAACATCATCGCAAAGTTGCGGGTAAAACGTGATAAAGCAATTTGTTCAAAAAGTACCCCTACAATGGGTAATGTAAGTTTCTTACGATCCCATCGATAGGCCCCCTCGTCTGTTTTGACCCATTGTTTAAAACCATAAATGGCGCCAAATATTAAAGCTAAAATGAGCCACCAATAGTCGAGACAAAAATTGGAAGTGGTCACCAGTATTTTGGTCGGTAAAGGTAATTCCGCCCCGAATTTGGCAAAGACCGTGGCAAACTTCGGTATGACAAAAAGATTGACGATCATCAAGGCAATCCCAATGGCCGAGATAACCATGGTCGGATAACGCGTAGCCGCTTTAATACGTTTTCGGGTATCACGTTCCATTTCAAGGTTTTCACTCAAGCGCTGAAAAGCCGTTTCCAACTGCCCGGTATTTTCTCCCACGTGAATCATGCTAATAAACAATTCGGAAAATATCTTTGAATGTGCCTGCATGGAGGTTGCCAGACTATTTCCTGATTCCAGCCTGCGCGCGACGTCATAGAGTGTTTCACGCAAGAGATCAGACTTGGTTGAATCTGCTAAACCTTTCATGGCACGAATAATCGGAATACCTGCGCGGGTCAGGGCATTCATTTGCCGACAAAAGATAATTAACTCATCAAGATTTACTTTGGGTTTGATGAGCTGAATGTTCATCGCAGAAATGCTGGCTTGCTTGGCTGCCTGCTCACTTATCTTGATGGGCGTAATCCCTTTTTTAAGCAACTCATTGGCGGCTGCCGTCGCACTGGGCACTTCAAGCACACCCTCTACAGAAGCGCCTTTAGAATCACGACCTTGAAATTGGAACTTTGCCATCTAAGCCTCTTTTGTTTTCCAATCAGCACTATGTGTTGCCCGGCTTACCATATTAATCCTCTATCCCGATATCCAGTTCGAGATCCTCATCCAGACTATCTCCCATTTCGCCCAGGGTGGC
>JBFHPN010000499.1:0-2580 GCA_041592735.1 Oleiphilaceae bacterium
AGGTGAGTCGCTTGAGTCGGCAGACGTGATGGACCATGACATGGAGTATTTATACAACGATGGAGAGTTCTGGCACTTTATGATGACTGATGGTTCTTTCGAGCAGTTTGCCGCCGATCAGAAAGCGGTAGGCGATACGATCAAGTGGCTTAAAGAACAGGAAAAATACGTTGTGACTTTATACAACGGTGCGCCGCTTTCTGTCTCTGCGCCTAACTTTGTTGAGTTGGAAGTGATAGAAACCGACCCGGGTGTCAAAGGTGATACCGCTCAGGGTGGAACCAAACCAGCCAAACTGGCCACAGGAGCAGTAGTTAGCGTGCCTCTGTTTGTGAATATTGGTGAAGTCTTGCGCATTGATACACGTTCTGGTGAATATGTGAGCAGAGCGAAATCTTAATAAGGCATGATGAACCCTGAACAGCCTAATGCAGTCGCCTGGCGCCCAAGCGCCGGGTTGGAGATGTTAAAAATCCGTGCCGAGGTGAACGCCCTGATTCGGGATTTTTTTCAACAGCGCCAGGTGCTGGAGGTTGATACCCCTATCCTGGGTTTAGCTTCCGCGACCGATCCGCATTTAGCGAGTATTTCTGCGTTCATGAGTCGTTCTCCCGGGCAATCGGGAGAGCGCTTTTATCTGCACACCTCACCCGAATTCCCGATGAAACGTTTGCTAGCCGCTGGTTCGGGCGCTATTTATCAACTGTGCAAATGTTTTCGAGATGCTGAAACAGGCCGTCGTCACAATCCTGAATTCACCATGCTTGAATGGTATCGCCCGGGTTTTTCTCTTGAAGCCTTAATGAACGAAGTGGCAGAACTGGTTAAACAGCTCTTGGCGAGATTCTCGTTACCAGTCCGCGTGGTTTCCTATCGACAGGTGTTCGACATTTTTCTGGGTATTGATCCGTTTATTGTGTCAGATAGTGAGCTCAGAGTATTGGCTGAAACCAAAACCGGATGGAAACAAGATGCTCAGGCTAAGGCGGCCTTAGCGCGTGACGATTATCTTAACCTGTTGCTTTCCTCCTGTATTGAACCTCACTTGGGGAAAGATGAGCATGGTCAGCCTGAATTATGTTTTTTGATAGCTTATCCGGCATCCCAAGCATCACTGGCGCGCGTGAAGAACGATGAGTATGGTCAGTCCGTTGCCGAACGTTTTGAGTTGTATATTCAAGGTTTGGAAATCGCCAACGGGTACGACGAACTCACGGATGCACAGGAACAACGCCAGCGTTTTGAATCAGACAATCAGCTGCGCCGACAACTTGGTCTGCCTGAGGTCGCTATCGATAAGCGCTTAATTGCGGCTCTTACAGCAGGCTTGCCTGCCTGCTCGGGTGTTGCGCTGGGAGTCGACCGTTTGTTGATGGTCAGACAGCAGGCGACCTCGATCGATGAGATCATCAGCTTTCCCCTAAGTTTGCTGTAATCCCCTTTTTAAGGGGATTAATCGCACATTTGTATCAGGATTTAATCGTGCCGAATGCCTCACCCATGCGCACGTTTGATCCTGCCTGGAAGGCTTCAAGAAAATCAGCGGTATTTTCCGGAAAAGCCAACACTACTGTAGAGCCCAATTTAAAGCGTCCCATCTCCACACCTTTTTCCAGTGTGATCGGGTTTGATAAGTTATAGTGCTGCGACTTAACTTCTCGTTTCAGTGGCGCCACCAGGCCGGACCAGACGGTTTCTATGCTTGCAACAATCATCGCGCCTACCAGAACCATCGCCATAGGACCGAGCTCTGTATCAAAAATGGCAGCAACGCGTTCATTTCTGGCGAAGAGTCTGGGTACATTTTCAGCCGTCACAGGATTCACCGAAAATAATTTTCCGGGGATATAGACCATTTCTTTTAGCGTTCCGCTGATGGGCATATGAATGCGGTGATAATCTTTGGGTGATAAATAAATGGTCGCAAATTTGCCTCCCATAAAGGGTTGGGCTCTGTCAACATCGCCGCCGAGCAGTTCAACCAGACTGAAACTTTGGCCTTTCGCTTGAAAAATCTGCCCTTGTCGGATATCGCCTAACTGGCTAACAGCGCCATCAACCGGTGAGATGATGATTTCTTTGCGGGTATCGATTGTCCTGGCATCCGGTTTCAGGGAGCGTGTAAAGAAATCATTGAAATGTTTGAATTCTTCGGGTGATTGGCGCTCTGCTTCAGCCATGTTGACGCCATATTTGCGAATAAACCATTCAATCAGTGCATTTTTAAAGCGTGGTTGTTCGCACTCAGCGACTTTTCCCGCTGCTCTGGAAAGTAGGTGTTGCGGTGTAAGGTATTGGCTGTAAACAAATAAATTATCTAGATTCATCAAATGTTTGTCTCGTTTTAAGGCGCTTAAAGTGTCTCTCGGTACGTGTTGATCTTAGAGATTAACTACGTTCAGTTGGCGTGTCAGGATGGTTGCCCCATTCTGCCCAAGAGCCGGGATATGCTCTGATTGATTTAAAGTTTAATAGTTTGCCGAGCAGATAGGTTAAGCCGGAGCGGTGATGGCTTTGGCAATGGGTTATCGTATCTTTGCCCGGATCAATGCCGGCGGCAGATAATTCCTTGAGCAGCTG
>JBFHPN010000500.1:0-2578 GCA_041592735.1 Oleiphilaceae bacterium
CCGTTCAGGCAACTGACAGGCAACCGATAGCCAGCTTGCCTCGCAATTTCATAGACAGTCTGCTCTGGGTCGCCTTGCAAACGATGACTGCGCTTACCGCTTTCGTTTTGTCTGATCAGGATAATTTCCATCGCGTATTGATTGCCAGCCTTAAACGAAGAGTTAGTGTTTCTCGAAAATACCCAGACTATTCCAAATCTGGTCAACCCTGTCTTTTACCTCTGGGGTCATCACAATTGGCGTTCCCCACTCTCTGTCGGTTTCACCAGGCCATTTATTGGTTGCATCCAAGCCCATCTTCGAACCCAGGCCGGAGACCGGCGAGGCAAAATCAAGATAATCTATCGGGGTATTCTCGACCAGTGTGATATCCCGTGCCGGGTCCATGCGTGTCGTAATTGCCCAAATTACATCTTCCCAATTTCGAGCATTAACATCATCATCCAGCACGATAACGAACTTGGTATACATAAATTGCCGCAGGAAAGACCAAACCCCCATCATGATTCGTTTAGCGTGCCCAGGATATTGTTTTTTCATGGTAACCACTGCCATCCTGTAGGAACACCCTTCAGGCGGTAAGTAGAAATCCTTTATCTCGGGAAATTGTTTTTGCAGGATCGGTACAAAAACCTCATTCAATGCCAGCCCTAAAATAGCGGGCTCATCAGGGGGGCGCCCGGTGTAGGTAGAATGGTAAATGGCCTGTTTGCGACGCGTTATGCGCTCTACGGTAAATACCGGAAATGTATCCACTTCATTATAGTAGCCGGTATGATCTCCGAAGGGCCCTTCGGGGGCCATGTCATTGGGATAGATAAAGCCCTCCAGCACGATCTCGGCACTGGCTGGAACCGATAAGTCACTTAATAAGGCCTTACCCACTTCTGTTTTGCTGCCTCTTAACAAACCAGCAAAGGCATATTCTGAAAGGCTGTCGGGAACCGGCGTTACCGCACCAAGTATGGTCGCTGGATCAGCACCTAGCGCTACTGCAACCGGAAAAGGCTCACCCGGATGCGCCTTTTGCCACTCCCGGAAATCCAATGCGCCACCTCGATGAGACAGCCAACGCATAATCAGACGATTTTTACCAATTAACTGCTGACGGTAAATACCAAGGTTCTGTCTGCTTTTTTCTGGCCCACGCGTAATCACTAAAGGCCATGTAATAAGTGGACCCGCATCACCGGGCCAACATGTTTGAATGGGCAACTCGTAAAGGTTGACCTCTTCTTTAGCAATAATAACTTCCTGACAAGCTGGATGCCGAACCTCTTTAGGCCCCATATTCATCACCTGCCTGAAGATGGGTAATTTTTCCCAGGCATCTCGCATCCCTTTAGGCGGCTCCGGCTCCTTTAAAAAAGCCAATAACTCCCCAACCCCTCTCAGGGCTGACACATCATTCTGCCCCATCCCTAAGGCTACCCGCTTAGGCGTTCCAAAGAGATTACCCAAAACCGGCATATCGTAACCACGCGGATTTTCAAACAGCAACGCGGGGCCACCAGCGCGTAAGGTACGATCACAAATTTCTGTCATTTCAAGATAAGGGTCGACTTCTTTGGTAATGCGCTTTAATTCACCTAGCCGCTCAAGCTGATCAATGAAATCCCGCAAATCTTTATATTTCATCCCGGCACACTCAATGTTTATGTCATAGCGAATTGAATATCAACACACAGGCTAACAAAAAGCCGGTTAAAAAACCGGCTTTGCTGTATTGAACTGAATCTATACCTAGCGCTTTTTCATCGACAGGAAGAACTCATCATTGGTTTTCGTGTCTTTCAGCTTATCCAGCAGGAATTCCAGTGAGGCAATATCATCATCCATACTATGGAGCAATTTTCTTAAAATCCACACTCTTTGCAATTCTTCTTCGCCCAAAAGCAAATCTTCGCGACGTGTGCCGGAACGACGAATATTGATCGCTGGATAGACGCGCTTCTCTGCACAACGACGATCCAGGTGAACTTCCATATTGCCCGTTCCTTTGAATTCTTCGTAAATAACCTCATCCATCTTGGATCCGGTATCAACCAGCGCCGTAGCAATGATCGTCAAACTGCCGCCTTCTTCAACATTTCGGGCAGCACCAAAGAAACGCTTAGGGCGCTCAAGGGCATGCGCATCGACACCGCCCGTCAAGACTTTACCAGATGAAGGAATAATGGTGTTGTAGGCGCGGGCAAGACGTGTGATGGAATCAAGAATAATGACTACATCTTTTTTATGCTCAACCAGACGCTTGGCTTTTTCAATGACCATCTCAGCCACTTGAACGTGTCGTGCCGGTGGTTCATCGAAGGTACTGGCGACGACTTCTCCCCGCACAGAACGCTGCATTTCTGTTACTTCTTCAGGGCGCTCGTCAATCAGCAAAACCATAAGATGACATTCGGGATTATTGCGAGTAATGGATTGCGCAATATTCTGCATCATCAAGGTTTTACCCGCCTTGGGTGGCGACACCACCAGGCCACGCTGACCTTTACCAATCGGGGCAACCAGATCAAGAATACGTGCTGACAAATCTTCCGTACTGCCATTTCCTGCTTCCAGAAAAAGACGC
>JBFHPN010000501.1:0-2578 GCA_041592735.1 Oleiphilaceae bacterium
GCACGATCAGGCGTTGGTCAAATCCATTAATGAGCTGGCTCACTTTATGGGCATGAAAACGGTCGCCGAGTTTGTCGAAAACCACGAAATTCTCAATGTATTAAGACGCATAGGGGTGGATCACTCACAAGGCTTCGGGATTAAAAAACCAACGCTTCTTGAAGAGCTGGGTAGTTATATCCGATAACCAGAGGTAGATAGCTTCGTTCTTGCCATGCCCCTGAACAGATCGTAGGGAGTGAGTGGTTTATAATAGGACTTGTGCGTACGCCATCAACACTCTGCGTTTAATTTCATCCGAACTTGAGTCCAGCCTTTTTTCTAATTTTTTCAAGGCAATATTGACGTCCTGCTTGCTGAAGGGGCAAGGGTCAAAGGCGACACCTTTTATTTTTTTGTAGGCAGCAAAGTGGACGGGGTAATGCTGATAATGGCTTTTGATAGCAAGATCGATCTTATCTGATACGGCTTTGTGATCCCAATCCTGAGCGCCCTGACTGGACACCACCTCTGAAAAGTGAAGGTGAATGTTGCCCTTGAAACCCTTCAAGCCCTTTTGTGTGGCATGCAAATCATCCATGGCTGTTTTCTGAAACCCACTTTCTTCTGTTTGTGCCAGTAATTGTTTTGCCTTATCGATATCGCATGGATCCCACTCATAGGAAAAACACACCGGAACTATCTTTAAAGCATCAAGATAATCTCTAAGATCCCAATCTTTAGGCTTGCTTAAACCAAGCATTTTTATCAAGGCCGGATTGGTTTTATCAATGTTATCCTTGGCGCGACCTTCTTTTTGAGCAATCCATATATGCTGTTTAAGATTGAAGTGTAAATACTGGATATAAGCGGATTGGGTTTTCATCGCATTGAGCATCGCACGGGGCGACTTCAAGGATCTGAATACTTTAAAACAGCGATTGAGCAAGGCCAGATCATTGGCACTGGGGTGGCTCAGCAGGTTATCGCCAATGGCGCAATTTGCTGTTCCGAAGCCGTAAGCTCTGAGTGCTTGATTCAAAAGAAGGGGGTCCATCACTATATCGCGGTGATTAGAGATAAAAATATATGCGCCATGTGGGTCGAGCTGGTCTAATCCGGAAATACTAAAGGTTTGATAGCTTTTGGCGATTAACGGCAGAAAGTGCAGCGCTATCCAGTTTTGCAGGGCATCGACGGTATCAATGTTATCGGTTTCGGCAAGCGCAGCATTAAGATGGCTCTCTGCTGGCAGCAGGCTGTGCAAACTTCGTAGCAAGCTTTGATCATGTCTGAGACGACTCAGCGCACTAGCCACTTCGGAATCAGGATAGCTTTGGATATCAAGAAAACTCTCCTGCCATTGACAGTCGGTATCCAGAAGGGTTTGCTTGGCTTGCGCGTTCATATTGCTCCAATCAAAGTGCTAGGCGTTTCCATAGTATAAGTCAGAAAAACACGCAAAGGATACGCTTGATGTCATGCTAATCGCGAATCAGCCAGTTCGTTGGTTTATTTAACGAACTGGCTGCGCTTGTGTTAACAGTAAAAGCCCTTAGACCTGATGATTAACAGGTCTTGGGCAGGACATACCAGGAGCGGCTATTGTTTAACAAAGTAGAGGGAATAGTCACTGTGTTGAATGTTCTCTCTGACAATCTTGCTAAGATTCTTTTGAGCAAGTGTGGTGGAAATACTTTTGCCATAGTGATTCAGTACTTTGGCCAGGTTCCACTCTCCGGCATGAATAAAACGCAGAGTTTCATTTAGCAGGGTTTGTTGTTCTTCTTGCTGAAACCAGGTTTCCCGGCAGCCATCAATGGAGTAAAAATAATCTTCACTAATTAAGGATGACCAGTAAGCACTCTGCTTATCAGCGAGAATGGTTGCTCTTAAGGCCTTGATATTGGCACTGGTACTTTTTAACGACTGAGTTGTTACCAGTTTTTGAATATCAAGAGTGGCCGGGTCAATCGATTCTGCCAGTTTGATATTCAGTATGCCGTTAGCGGGCAGGCAGTGCTCAACCAGCTTGATGAAAGCAGGCGTTACCAGCTTCGCATCGTGGCTGAGGGACGCAAAGTGTATGGTATTGCCATCCTTGAGAAAACGCTCGGCTAATGACTCCGGCCAAAAAACAACATTACTTAATTGTTCCTCATTGGCGCGAATGTAACATTCAGCCAGGTTTTCGAGGTTGCTTTCTACCGCCAGAATATCGACATCTGTAAAATGGTGCGCATATTCAAAGGCACGTTGGGCGGCATTTTTTCCGGCAATCAAAAGCAACAAACGATCGGGTAGCTGATCGGCTACCAGTTGAAAGTTACTGATCAGCTCCTGTTTAAGAGATTGCTGGTTGAAAAAATCCAGGTTGTGCCAACGGGGAAAAGGTGCGGGTAGATCCTCTTTGGCGACTAATAAGGTATCTTTCTTTTCAGGGAATTGTTGTTTATACGCTTCCCGTTTTGCTCGACGATAAAGTGCCGCGTCCATCAGTGGTTGTAAGGCTGCGGGCCAATCCTCTAACTCAAGCGCCGCTAATTTGACGGCATAATTTTGAGAGAAAAACGCCTGGTACATACCGATGATCATCAGC
>JBFHPN010000502.1:0-2574 GCA_041592735.1 Oleiphilaceae bacterium
GCAGGCTGTGTTGATGATTTGGGTGTTTAATGCGCCTGAGTCTGCAGCAGGCGCTGCTTCTCATTTGCGCACGCGTGATGCCTTGCGTCACTTCATCAAACAGTTGAATGCCAAAACTGTTGGTGATAGTTGTTATTATGCTAGGGTCCATGCTTGCCTGAATATCATCTTAGTGGATCGTTGCCAGAGGCTGATACCCGACAAGCAGGGGGTTGGTCTGGCCCGTAAATTGGGCACTGATCTGGCGCTGCAACTGAGTTATCAGCAAAGTTTACAAACCGGTCAGCTGGTGAACTGGTTATACAGTACTGATGCGGATGTCCGCTTGCCCTCGAATTATGCGTTAATCTCGCTTTCGAACCCTCAGTTCTCTGCGGTACTGTACCCCTTCCGGCATCAGCCGGTGGATGGCTATGCAGATGCCATGCAGCAATATGAATTTTCACTCTATTACTATGTTGATCGCTTGCATTATGCGGGTTCTCCTTATGCCTTCCATACCATTGGTTCTTTGTTGGCTATCAAGCCATTGGCTTATGCTCAAGTGAGAGGGTTTCCGAAGCGTTCTGGTGCTGAAGATTTTTATATTCTGAATAAACTTGCCAAGGTGGGTAAGGTGCTAAGTATAGATTCACCGGTCCTGGACATAGCAGGCCGGCCGAGTCATCGGGTTCCTTTTGGTACCGGCCCCGCCTTGATTAAACTGAAAGAAGCCGGTCGGCAGCCTTTTACCGTCTATCATCCTCGGGTATTTGAATTATTACATGCCGTACTAAGGTCTCTTGATGACCTATTTCGACGATTGTCGGCACCGATGGAACAGTGCATCTCAATCAGACCTTTTTTTCTTGAAGATGAAACGATTAGAATTCGCGATGATGAAGCACAAATTATCATAGATGTTTTACTTGGGCTGGGTTGGGAGAAACAAGTCGCGCATTTTCGTCAGCAGAAAACACTTGTGGCGTTTGAGAGAGCTTTTCACACCTGGTTTGATGCCTTTGTCACGCTTCGGTTTGTGCATGAACTTCGTGATCGTTTATGTCCGAATATCGAACTTAAAGACCTGCATGCGCATAACGCTAGTTACCCATTAAGAGGAGCAACGATTGACTATCCTGAATGGTTTAATACCCTGGGAGTTTCAGGTTCAGACCCCCGAAGATAAGGCCGGTTTCAGGGTGCGTGGTTATCACTCTCAACCAAGCGGAAAACCCTTGCTGCATTTTATTCATGGGAATGGTTTCTGCGGGCTGACTTACGAACACCTGCTGGCAGCACTTCAAGATGATTTCGATTTATTCATCAGTGATGCGCAGGGGCATGGAGAGAGTGATCCTGGTACTCGCTTTCTGGGTTGGGATCAGAGTGCCGATGTATTTATTCAGGTTTGGCAGCATTTCAAGCCTATGTGGAAATCCGTACCCAATTATGCGCTCGGGCATAGTTTTGGTGCGGTCATGTCGACCCTGATGATGGCTCGCGGGCATGATCTGTTTGATGCGGGGGTACTTATGGACCCTGTTTATGCGCCCCCTAAAATGGCTGCCGCGATGTCGGCGCTTAGCGGTCTTGGCTTACTCCGCTATTTACCATTATCCAGGCAGGCGCGTATACGAACCCGAAACTGGCCCAGTTACCAGGCAGCCTGGGATTATCTTCATCAACGAGGTACCTTCAAGGGGTGGGACGATGCCTGTTTACGTTCATATCTTGATCACGCGCTTAACCATGAGTCCAGTGGTGTGGTCAGTCTGAAATGCCCGCCTGATATAGAGGCCGATATTTTTGCCAGCTATCCAATGCGTTTGTGGCAGGCAATTCGATCCATTCAAAAGCCGATGGCCTTATTTTATGGCAAGCATACGTATCCTTTTGTGCTGGACGCATTACCCAAGGTACACCAAAACAATCTGCTTTATGATTTTAATGAAATGTCGGGCGGTCACTGTTTTATGCAAGAACGCCCGTTAATGTGTGCGAACGAAATCAAGTTGAAGCTACGTATTCTCAGTGCTTATCGGTGAGTCGACGTGGCTCCTGATAATTGCAGATAATAGGCCGCCTGCTCAGGTTGCCCTTTGGACTCAAACAGCTGCCCCAGCATTAAGGCTGCTGAGCGTGTCGGCAGTATCTTCATGCTTTTTTCAAGATCAGCCTGAGCCAGATCTGGCTGTTTGAGGGAAAGGTAGGTGTTGGCTCTCACCAGGTAATAATTAAACTGATCAGGATTAAGTTTATTGGCCTGGTTATGTGCCGTCAGCGCCTGGTTCGGCTTCCCCTGTGCCTGAAGAATTTGCCCTTTCAAGCTATGAATCTGGGCATCATTTGCTTCGATCTTTAAGGCATCGTTTATATAGTGTTCTGCTTCACTTAAGCGTTGTTGTGACAGCGCTTTAGCTGCTTTATCTGCCAGTTCGTAAGCGGGGGCTTTGCTTCGAATATACTGGGTGGCTTTTTGATAGGCTTGTTTGCCGCGATAGCTAGCCGTGCCGGAAAATTGACTGGCATGTTTAAGGTTTTGATTGACCCGTTCAGCTGAAGGCGGATGGGAGGCAAACAAGCCCTGTAACC
>JBFHPN010000503.1:0-2571 GCA_041592735.1 Oleiphilaceae bacterium
GTTAGAAGAACGGGCCAGCTCAATGGCCAGTTTTTGCCTGGTCAGCGGGGTACGTATTTCATGAGAAATATCACGAAACAATTGCTGCTGGCTGTCTAACAAGCTCGTGACTTTGTCGGCCATTTGGTCGAAAGCCTGGGCCAGTTTCCCCAGTTCATCCTTGCGTTTACCGATATGTTGGCTGACGCGAACATCCAGCTCTCCTTCAGACATCTTGATGCTGGCCTGGTGCAAGATTCGGATTGGCCTGGCAATAGAGCGTGCAATCCAGAGTGAGCCAATCAGAATAATAATAAATGACGCCAGCAGGCGATAGGCATACAAGGCCTGTGGATTAAATCGTGATTGCAGGTAGCGGGATGGCAGCATTTTCAACACATAGCGCTGGCCGGTGGAGGAGGTTACCGGATGATCTGCCAGATCGAGTAAATGTGCTTCCAAGGGTGGGGCATAGCGTTCCTGTCTGTCATCGTGCTTATGGTCGTCATGATCGTCATCATGCCGCTTCGGCCTGAGACGTACCACAGGCGTACCGTCTGGATGGAGTAAAATAACTCGGATACCTTCGCGTTTGGCCAGGCTGCGATACCAATGTCGGAGTGATTGTGCGCCTTCTTGTTCATATTGTTCGGTGGCTTCAATCGCCAAGGCTTGCATTTTTTCCTTGAGCTGAGAAACCTTGAACTCATTGACGACTATTTCCTTAGTAATCAGTATATTCGCCAGAATGGTTGCGAAGGTAGTCAGCCAGAAAATGACCATGATTTTCCAGAACAGGCGATGTTTCAATAGTGTTCGAATAAACGTCATCGCTTTTCCACCGCACCGCTGAATAAATAGCCACTGCCGCGCACCGTTTTGATCAACTCGCTGCTCAGTTTTTTACGCAGATTACTCATGTGCATATCGATGGCTCGGTCGTATAGTGTCAGCTTTCGCCCCAGCGCCTGCTCAGTGAGTTGTGCTTTACTGATGATCTCATTGGGTGAATTCATCAGAACCTGCAATATATTGAATTCCGTAGACGTCAGCTCGGTGAGCTGATCACAAATGATGGCCTCACGGGATTTGAGTTTGAGTACCAGGTTATCTGACACCAGCTCGCTGCAGGCTTTGTTATGGTGTGCCTGGTCAATGTCGACCCGTCGTAACAATGCCCGAATACGCGCCAGCAGTTCTCTTGGATTAAAGGGTTTGGGGAGATAGTCATCGGCGCCGACTTCAAAACCAATGATACGATCAAGCTCATCGCCTTTGGCGGTGAGCATTAAGATCGGTGAGCTTATCCGGCCGCGAATATCCCGTAACACGCTCAGGCCATCTTTTTCGGGTAGCATGATATCCAGAATCACGATGTCGAAGGCTCCGCTTAGGGCTAGTTGTTCACCTTCCAAGCCGTTAAAGGCACAAGTAACAGCAAAGCCTTCCTTGCTTAAAAAGGTACTCAGCAATTCGCTGATTTCAGTATCATCTTCGATGAGTAATAGTTCTAGCGGCATAGCTAACCTGCATCAAAATGGGATGTGACGTTATCCTTATTGAATACTAGCACAGCCTTAATTAAAGCCTTTTAAACTTTACATGATCTTTACACAGGCCAAACCCACCTTTACATATCGATCCTTACAATAGTGTGTAATCGATAACGAATCGATTGAACCACAATCATCAGAGGGTAGCCTTATGAAAACATTAATTACGAAAAAAAATCTGCTAAACATGGCTTTAGTCTCATTTTTGGCGGGTGGATCAGTCATTGCTCTGGCAAGTTCTGATTGTAAGGAAGAAAGACGTGAGCATCGTATGGAACGCATGCTCAAAGACCTGGATTTAAGCGATGCGCAGAGGCAAAAAATCGATGCATTGTTAGATTCGCTTGAAGATGAACACAAGGAACATAAGGGCCAGCCGAAAATGCGAGAAATGCGCATGATCATGCAGTTAAATCCTGATGACCCCAATTATCTGGAACAGGTAGAAAAACATGCCAAAGGGGCCAGTGAGCAAATGCAGGCACAGATTATCCACAAGGCAAAAACCCGTCAGCAAATTCATGCAATACTCGATGAAGAGCAGAAGCAGATATTAAAACAACGCATGGAAAAGAAAATGAAGCGAATGGAAAAACGCTATGAGCATGAGGAACATGATGACTAATTAGGAGACGGTCTGTTTAAATCACACGCCCAACCGTTCTATCTGCCAAGATGCAACAAAGGCTTTAAACAAAGGCATGTTTACGGCGATATTTATGGGCCGGATACGAACCCAGAAGGCGGATGTCTTTGCCGAAAAAATGTAACTCTTCCAAGGCATTTTTCACCGAATGCTCCTGGTAGTGGCCAGTAATATCGATATGAAAATAACTGGCCTGCATGGTGCCGCCATCCATATAGCTTTCGAGTTTTATGAGGTTGACGCCATTGGTCGCGAATCCTCCCAAGGCTTTATATAGGGCTGCCGGGATATTTCGCACCGAGAATAAAAGGCTGGTGATATAGTCCTGGCCTTTGTTGTGTTCCTCTGCCAGAGCATCTTTAGCCAGTACCACGAAGCGAGTGGTATTTCCCA
>JBFHPN010000504.1:0-2569 GCA_041592735.1 Oleiphilaceae bacterium
AGCATCGTCAGGATATTCTGCTGATGATCCGGCAGCACGCGCAACTGGGTAATTTTTCTTAACAGGTCGATAACCGTACCAATGCCTAAGAAACGCCCCTGATTACAAATGACGAAATCATGTTCTGCATTGATCTGGGCTCGCGTGGTGACTAAGCGACTCACTTGCTCAATGCGCTGATCCGCTTCAACGTTCAGGCAATTGGCCGTCATCGCATGGGTAATTGGCTTATGCTGCACCACTTCACGACGCTGTTTCTTGGCATATTTATTCATAAACACACGGCGATGAACCATGCCCAGAACCATTTGTTCCTCAACAACAGCCAAAGAACTTAAATGAACATTTTGCTCAAACAGCTCATACACATGCTGGATGCTTGTTTGATTCTCTACCGATGCCGTTGATACGACCAGATCACTCGCCAGACTCCCCTGATTAGTCGAATGCGAAAGAAACGACTGGGAGATCTGTTCCAAATCCGGTGGCAAGGGTGCTAGCTCCGGCTTTTGAATAAAGTAGCCTTGCACGGCATAAACACCCAGCTCATACAATTTGCTGAGTTCGTTTTCGGTTTCTACTCCTTTGGCAATAAGTTGCGCCCCCAGTGATCGCGCCGTGGCAACCAGTTTTTTTATTGTTTTTTGCTTGGTGATTGAACCGTTTATCTCTTTAATAAAGCCTTGATCCAACTTAATGTATTCAGGTTTTAATTCTGCCCATAAGGCATGTAATGCAGAATCATCAGCCACATCCCCCATACCACTAAGATGATCAAAGGCAATTTCAAAACCCATCTCATGAAAGTAATTGACGGCTGAAATTAAATCCTGTGGATTCTGGCTGGCGTTTTTTTCATCAATTTCGAGAACCATCCGTGCCGGTGGAATGGCACTATCCGCAATCATATTCCCCAGCTGTTTTTTCAACTTACTGCTGGCCACCAGCATCTCATTGGTGAAATTCAAAAAGAGTTTGGGCCCCAGCTGCAACTGCTCGAAACATAAGGCCGCATTATGAATACACATCAAATCAAAGGGTTTAAGAATGCCGGCCTCTGCAGCGGTATCAAACAACTCATGCGTTCCCAGGCTGTCATTGGTTTCCGGCCCTCTTGAGAAGGCTTCCCAACCTATCACGGTGCGACTTTCCAGATTGACGATGGGCTGATACCAGCTAGTGATATTGTGTTTTTTTAGAATATCTTTAACGACGTATTTGGGTTTCATAAGCTAACTGGTTAACCGTTTTAATATTTCACTTATTGATCCAGTAATACAGCTTAGACAATAAAAATGGAGAAGGTGAAAAACCCTGCGATAATTTTCAGAATTTTAACATCACTCTCACACTCTCATCGACGAATGATGAATCAATCTTCAAGCGTTTATCAGTTGGACGGCAAAGGTTTTTACCAAACTTAGCCAACTTTTTCAGTTAAGTGAAATTGCCAGACTTTATGAACAACAGAACTAAATCTGAACTAAACTAGTTATCAGTTGATCGGCGCGTTTATTTTTTACATCTGTATAGAAGGCGCTTTTGACTGATGACTATATTTGATAGCAACCTGTTATATCGATGAAAAATAACGGATTATTTATCCCGGTGGATTAACTTCTAGGGCACATTAATATTACCCTGGCATGATTTAGAAGCGGACAAACAGACTGATGAACATCCTATACATCACTGGCGCAGGCGTCAGCGCTGAAAGTGGTATTCCAACCTTTAGAGGCGAAGATGGCTTCTGGACGATCGGGAGTAAAAACTACACCCCTATGGAGATGGCCACCCGGCGAATGTATATCAACAACCCGGCAGAATTTTTAAGCTGGTACTATCATCGTTTTGCGGTGTACCGTGACTTCGGCCCTAACGATGTGCATTACTGGCTGGCAGATAAAAACCTGATCACCCAGAACATCGATGGCCTTGATGGCAAAGCCGGTAATCAAGACTATATCGCCATACATGGGCGCCTGGATCAAATGACCCTGTTTCATGAGCAAGGCCCGCTAGTAGAAAGGATCACCACCCCCTGGGACGAAATAAATGAGGCGCATGCCTCCTCTAAAGAAACGCTCAAACAAACCCTCTTCAGGATTTTCCGGATTGATGAAAGCACCCAGCGCCCGCAACTGAATGTAGCTTACAAGCCCTATGTCTTGTTGTTTGATGAATATTACACCGATCTATATCGCATTTCCGAAGCCCAGGAGCGCATGCAGCGTGCCGATAAAATAGTCTTTATGGGCACCTCCTTTAGTGTAAATATCACGCAAATGGCTTTGCAGACTGCCATGAGTAATGAGATTCCTATCGAGGTGGTAGATCCACATCCGGTCCGGCTGCCTTATGCACACGTGACCTATCATACAATGAAAGCTTCGGACTATATTAAGCGGTTCAAGTAAGCCAATATCATCACCCATCGCTTAAGCTCTATGGCAATCGTTTCTTGTTTTATAGCTGACAGGCTTACTATACTAGACGCAATTTTGAAGACATTGTTGCAACTGGAGCCTACTTATGCAGAACATTTCGGCCGCGGGGATCGGATTAAGAT
>JBFHPN010000505.1:0-2549 GCA_041592735.1 Oleiphilaceae bacterium
AGGTAGAAGTGGCTGCCCCGGTTATCCAGCTCACCGGATTTTCTCGATGGCGACTTATCATTTTCAAGGAAGGTTTCCGTGGCCTTATCCAGCGTCTGCGCCAGAATTTTTGCCTTTTGGTTATTCGTTTTCTTACCCAAGTCCTCAAGCGAAACCGCTATCGCCAAAAACTCTCCCAGAGAATCCCAGCGGAGATGATTTTCTTCGAGGAATTGCTGAACATGTTTGGGAGCAGAACCACCCGCCCCGGTTTCAAACAAACCACCCCCCGCCATCAAGGGAACGATAGAGAGCATCTTGGCGCTGGTACCCAGTTCAAGAATCGGAAACAAGTCGGTTAAATAATCCCGCAACACGTTACCGGTGACGGATATGGTATCGCGCCCTCGGATCAGTCGTTCCATCGTATATCGAATCGCCTGATCTGGAGACATGATCTGGATATCCAGACCTTCGGTGTCGTGATCCTGCAGGTAAGTTTGTACTTTTTTGATCATTTGCGCATCGTGGGCACGCTCAGGATCCAACCAGAAGATCGCCGGCATTCCTGAATCTCTGGCGCGGTCTACAGCCAGTTTCACCCAGTCCTGAATCGGGGCATCTTTGGTCTGACACATCCGCCAGATATCGCCTTTTTCAACACGATGTTCCATTAATACCTTACCGTCGGCATCCACCACTTTAACAATACCATCTGCTTTTAATTCAAAGGTTTTGTCATGTGAACCATACTCTTCTGCCTTTTGTGCCATCAAACCAACGTTAGGCACGGTACCCATGGTGGTCGGGTCAAAGGCATCATGATGCTTACAGAAATTAATAACTTCTTGATATATGGTGGCGTAAGTGCGCTCTGGTATCACAGCTTTGGTATCTTTCAGCTTGCCATCCATACCCCACATTTTACCGCCCACTCTGATCATCGCAGGCATTGATGCATCGACAATCACATCACTGGGAACATGCAAATTGGTAATGCCTTTTTCGGAATCCACCATCGCCATTTCTGGTCGATGTTCGTAACAAGCGCGAATGTCCGCTTCGATCTCGGCACGTTGTGAATAAGGCAATGCTTCGATTTTTTGGTAGACATTACTTAAACCGTTGTTTGGGTTTACCCCCAGCTCTGCGAATTTTTCAGCATGTTTCTCAAATAGATCCTTAAAGTACACGGTCACTGCATGACCAAACACAATAGGGTGTGATACTTTCATCATCGTCGCTTTGACGTGCAGCGAAAATAACAAGTTGGCATTACGTGCGCCTTCCATTTCTTCTTCCAGGAACTTGCGTAGAGCTTTAACGCTCATAAACATGCCGTCGATCACTTCTTTTTCGATAACCGGCACTTTTTCTTTCAGAACCGTCACCTTACCATTGTGCTCATGAAGCTCAATGCGCAAGTTTCCGGTTTTTTCGACCACTGTCGACTGTTCAGCATCGTAAAAATCACCACTGCGCATGTGCGCAACATGTGTCCGTGAGGATTGACTCCATTTGCCCATGGAATGGGGATGCTTGCGTGCATAGGCTTTAACACATGCGGGTGCACGACGATCTGAATTCCCTTCACGCAGAACAGGATTTACTGCACTACCCAAAACCTTGGCATAGCGCGCGTGAATATCTTTATCTTCATCCGTTTTGATTTCATCCGGATAATTAGGAATCTGATAACCCTGTGACTGCAACTCAGTAATTGCGTTCTTCAACTGGGGAATTGAAGCACTGATATTGGGTAATTTGATGATATTGGCTTCGGGCTTTTGTGTCAGCTCTGCCAGCTCCGCGAGTGCATCACTTACACGCTGTTCTTCTGTCAGGAAGTCGGGGAAACTGGCCAGGATTCTGGCGGCCAGAGAGATATCACTTGCTTCGACCGAGATACCGGCAGCAGAGGCGAATGAATTAATAATCGGAAGCAAGGAATAAGTTGCTAACGCAGGTGCTTCATCGGTTTTTGTGTAGATAATTTTTGAAATGTCTGTAGTCATTTTTTCCCCAAACTGTACTGGTAGGATAACCAAAAAGGAATAAAAAAATGCGCTCGCTGGCAAGAAGACTCGTGATCACTTCCCTGAGACGGCATCATGTGTCGGATGTATTTTAGCTAAAAACGCACAAAATTACCCGCTAACTTTAAATAAAAAGTACGTAATCTTTAAAAAGAGCCGCACTTTTCATGATCAATTACCAAGGTTCGCCAGGTTAATCAAACGCTCCTTTTTCAATCATCGTTTTAAATAAAGCCGAAATACTGGTTTCCAGGGCTCTGGCTTCATCTTCAATAGTCACGACTCGCTGATAATTATCCACTTCATTAGCACTGGCTAAAACGCTCACTCGACCTTCATTCACTGAAAATTCAGCGAGAAAGCTGAGTTCTTTGCTTAACTCACCAAAGATTTCCTGTCGATAGAATAACTCAGCATCAACCTGTAAACAGTAACCATTTGTGGCAGGAACAATACCCAGAGTCAATACCGACATAGTGTAAGTAAAACCTTTACCAACCGTAGAAAGACCCTGCAAGCATTCCCCGCCATCCG
>JBFHPN010000506.1:0-2538 GCA_041592735.1 Oleiphilaceae bacterium
AGCGTTCCAAGTTTGTTCACTATCGGCCACGAACCTTTATTGTGAATAACCTGGAATTTGATCATGCAGATATTTTTTCAGATCTGGCGGCAATTCAGACGCAATTTCATCATGTCATTCGAACCATTCCGGCTAATGGCCGTGTGATATATCCTCTTGATGTACCTTCAATCAATACGGTTCTTAGTAAGGGGGTGTGGTCCGAATTGCAGGGGTTCTGCCGGTCGGGGGCTGATGAGTCATCCCTAAAAGCCGATGTCCCGCTCTGGTGTCGATTGTCAGATAAGACCGATGATTTTGAATTGCGTTTAGGTGATGAGAGTGTGCAGGTTTGCTGGTCACTAAGCGGTGAACATAATATCCAGAATGGTGTGGCAGCGATGTTAGCCGCTCGCCATGTTGGTGTAAGCTTGAAGCATAGCGCTGAGGCCTTATCTGTTTTTAAGGGTGTTAAGCGGCGCATGCAGCATCTGGATACGGTTGACGGTATCTCTGTGTACGATGATTTTGCGCATCACCCGACAGCGATTCATACTACGCTTGAAGGCTTAAGGCGCCGGGTCGGCAATGAAAAAATTATTGCACTGATTGAACCAAGATCCAATACCATGCGTATGGGGGTTCATAAGGAGAGCTTGTTAAATAGTGCAGACTTGGCGGATCAGGTTATCTGGGCAGACCTCTCGGCTTTGGGTTGGCTGGAGCAACTCCTGGAAGGCTGCGATGCGAAGCATCAAATGGCTTTATCTATTGAGCAGATCATTGAGATCCTGTTGTCTAGTGTTTCAAGCCATGAGCTAGCGCATATTGTAATTATGAGCAATGGTGGTTTTGGTGGCATCCATCAAAAAGTTATTCAGGCCCTTAAGGCAAAATAAATAATGTATCTGAGTTAATTGAGTCAGTCATACACCCCGTTAAGTGTGTCAGCAACAACAGACAGGAAAACGTATGTCGAGCCGGAATGAAAAACTAAGTGCAACATCGCGCACTATTTCTTTGGCAATCACCGGTGCCTCGGGTGCTCAATATGGTATTCGTTTGCTGGACGTGCTCCTGAGTCAAGGATATCGCGTCTATCTGATGATCAGTAAAGCGGCGCATATCGTGATTGCAACAGAAACTGAATATAAATTTCCTGCACAGGCTGCGCAATTGGAAGCTTATTTGTCTGAGAAATTTAAGGCCGAGGCGGGGCAGTTGAAAGTGTTTGGCAAAGAAGACTGGATGTCGCCTGTGGCCTCTGGCTCGGGTGCGCCAGCCTCGATGGTTGTGTGCCCTTGTAGTACGGGGAGTTTATCTGCTATCGCGACGGGTGCCAGTAATAATCTCATTGAGCGTGCGGCGGATGTTGCGTTAAAAGAGCGTCGACAGCTCATATTAGTGCCCCGTGAAGCGCCGTATTCTGAAATTCATCTGGAGCATATGCTCAAGCTCACTCGAATGGGTGCAGTTATCATTCCGGCCAGCCCCGGGTTTTATCATCAGCCAAAAACAATTGATGATCTGGTCGATTTTATTGTTGCGCGAATACTCAGCCAATTGGGTATCGAGCAAACACTTTTGGCAAAATGGGGTGAGAAGTAAATTGATGCCTTAATTCGGTTGTCGATTTTTTTTACACTTATTAAGCTCTTATTATTTATTTTTTATGACTTACTTCATCTATCATTATGATAAATAATGCTTTTATATTTTTTGGTATTGCGTGTGCTTATAAATTAGTATTCGACACGTATTACTGCATTAAGGTGTAATTATCATGAAAAAAATGGCCTCTCTAGCCAAAGCATTTGTTCTGTCAGCATTAGTTGGCGTAAGTTTCTCTTCACAAGCCTATATGCTGGCTGATAATTATATTGGTGGTGATGATCACGGCTATGGGGATGTAATCGGAAAGAAGAGTTTATTCGATACACATGGCTTAAATGTATCTTATTCCGGGTCTAATGTTACTGTAGAAATTCATACTAATTTTGCAAAAAATGAAGCAATTGGCAGTTACGCTTCTTTAACTAAAAATAATTTAGGGATTGGTACGGGTGATTTATTTTTATCAAACAGCTATTCACCCTATGGCAGTTCAAGCAATGGTTATTTAACTGATAATGCATCAAACGGAAATCTTTGGACCTATGGTTTAGCGATTGATGACCCATACTCAAAAGTTGGCGGAACTGCTAAATTGTTTAAATTGAACGGTACGACCAATGATTCAAATGCCTTGCTCAGCGAAGATTTTTTAAAAGCTGGCACCTATCGCAATGGGCAGGAAGTGGCGGTCGATCAGCAATCTCCTTCTGTGGAATTGATTAATACAACTGGTACCTGGTCTGTCGATACGACGTTGAACCTGATATCGTTTAGTTTTGATACAGTGGGTACCGACCTGTTAAGCACGGGTGAACTTGCACTTCATTGGGCTATGCTGTGTGGTAATGATGTGATCGAAGGTGTTGTGAGCGCGCCAGTTCATGTTAATGAGCCGACCACGATAGCCTTGATAGGTTTGGGTTTGATTGGCTTAGGGCTTGCCCG
>JBFHPN010000507.1:0-2516 GCA_041592735.1 Oleiphilaceae bacterium
GAAGCCAGACTGGCAGACGTAAAACTGGTTTACGGCGTCAGTGTCGAGCGTTTCCCACCGGAACTGTCTTTGTCTGATTGTTTTGCCAAAGCCCAGCATGGTCATCCTGTGGTCGGTGACCGGCTGGATCTGGGCGGCATTATGTTAGTGGTGAAAGCCGTGGATGGTGACCGGGTCACTCAGGTCGGGATGAAGATCCGTAAAAAGGTCTGACCCGGAATCACCCTGGTTTAAGCGCCCAGCTTAGATCAAGAAAACAATTTCTTAACGGGTAAGAGCGGGTCAAATTCCGGCTGGGTTTTCTGCGCCTTGGCCGCGAAGCACTTCATCATATCTTGTGGCCGAAACATCCCGGATTGCCAGGTCGCCATATATTTCAGACTATCGGCAACGCTATGATCACGGCTATAGTTGATCATTTCCTTACAGCCGGCTACCGCGACGGGAGATTGCGCTGCAATTTGTCTGGCGATACCCATAACGCCTTCCAGCATCGCCTCGTGAGAGCTGAATACCTGATTCACCAATCCGCATTGTTTTGCTTCCTGAGCATCCATATTACGTCCCGTATAGGCCAGCTCTCTGACCAGGCCCTGCGGAATCAGGTGGGGTAAACGCTGTAAGGTCCCGAGATCTGCTGTCATACCCAGTTGTGTTTCTTTGATAGTAAAGAAGGCATCCTCAGTACAGTAGCGGCTGTCGCAGGCGCTGATCATATCGACGGCACCACCAATACAGCCACCCTGCACGGCAACCAGAACAGGGATACGAATCGTTTCCAGGCAATTAAAGGCATCTTGAAGCTCCAGCACCGCCCGTCGGAGATTTTCAGCCATGCGAGAAGGGTCGCCCTGCATGGGTATGGCATTGGATGTAGTAAACACCGCCAAATCCATCCCCGCTGAAAAATGCTTACCGGTTGAGGAGATAACAATCACTCTGGCCTGTGCGCCGGCATCTATGTCACGTACTACAAGGGGTAATTCTTTCCAGAAATCGATATTCATCGAATTCAATGCATCCGGACGGTTGAGTTTTAAATGCGCGATATGATTATCGATACTGACTTCGAATGCTTGATGGCTCATGAAAGCTCCTGAATTTGGCCTGAATAGGATCATTTAGTTGCATAGTAAAGCAATGCTGACGGGAATTTAAGATAATATAAATGAAACGGTGTGTTTCGCTGCGCTGTCAGCAAAACACACCGCTGTGTGCGGGTGCTATCTACCCATCATGTTGGCAATCGCAAGCACATCTTCCTGACTTTCCAGAAGCTGCTCTATGGCCTCCGCTGCGCGCGCTTCAGACAGGTGCAGTGTATCAAACAACTGTTGATCCATAGGCTCATTCGCCCCGGGAATGATTCCCGCCTGCGTAAGTAAGTGATGACTTACATTTAACAGACTGGCGAATTCCATATGTTCCTTTGCCGCGGCAGGCGATTTCTGAAAGCGTAAGGCCTGTATCACTTCTTCAGGCATATTCCACACCGACATCAATTGGCTCCCGATTTGCTCTCGGGTAATCCCCAGTAGAAAATGTTCAATGTAAGCCGTATCCAGATGGGTATTGGCTTCAAGATAACGACACATCAATTTGAAATGCGGTGGGAAAATATGCGCCAGCACCAGATATCCGAAATTATGCAGCAATCCAGATAAATAGGATAAGCCGAAACTAGGGCGATACTTTGGCTCAATTTTGCTCAATACCGAGGTGGTGCACAAAGCCATCCACATAGCTTGTTGCCAGTATGGCGCATACCCCTTTGGCTGTTGATCAGGCACTTTCAAGGTCTTACCCAATGCCAGCCCCATGGCGAGATTCATCACCATATCAAAACCCAGCACCCGAATAATCGCATCATGAACTGATCTTACTTTGCCCGGCGCGTTATAAAAGGAACTGGATGCCCAGCTGACAACCTGAGCTGCCAGGCTTGGATCTCTCTCGATAATCGAGGCCAGCTCATCTGCACTGGCATCCGGGTTGGCACGCAGGCGAATAATATCCTGTGCACTTTGGGGTAAAGGCGGTAATTCCAGAGTATCTTCTAAACGCTGTTTAATTCTGAGCGACGTGAATTTTTCAATCGCATGATTGATCTGGGCCAAATCGGTTTCGGCTTTATAAAGATTGCAGTGAATCTCGGCAACCGGTACCACAAAATGCAAGACTTTGGCTTTTTTGGTCAGTGCAATAAACGCTGGTTTAGACAGTTTTATCACATTGTCAGTGTCTTCAGATTCAAGATAAAAGTTCTCAGACCCTAGAATACTTTCTTCTATCACTGTCGGAAAACCGGTGATGTCGGGTATAGCCGGAAGTTTACTCAGCTCATACTGGCGCATCACATTTGCCATATCCTCTTGAGGCAATGCTTCCAGGCTACGCCCCATTTTCTGGTTCAGCGCATCAATATCCAGCATTCCATTTTGAGGAAAAATCACCTGTATGCGGCCAAGGGTATCACCCAGAATGGTCATACGAATCATTGCATCCAGCTGGGCATC
>JBFHPN010000508.1:0-2515 GCA_041592735.1 Oleiphilaceae bacterium
TCCAGAAAGGGATTTGCCGGCCCTAAGTCTCGATCAAATTCGGCATTGGAGAGCGCAAATTTGGCATCATCCAGATTAAACTGTAAATCTTCCACACTATCCTCATCGGCCTCGGATAGCTCTGATTCCAGACGCTGAACATTTTTTTGAGCCGTTTCAACCAGCAAAGCATTTGCACGGATGCCATCAAATTGAAGTGTCCAGCTTTCACCCTTATCTTCTGAAAATAAAATACTTCCACTGTGCCCGACAGCCCATACCAGCTGATTATTGACGACCGACATCGACGTCAACAAGGTTGATACCGGCACCCTGGACTGCTGCCAATGTTGTCCGGCATCATCCGAAAAGGCTATCACGCCTCGCTCACCCGCAATCAGCATACGTTCACCGATACGTGTGCCTGCAATAAAGGCCGTGCGTTCAAAGTGACCATAATGTTTCGCTGGTAAATTCAGCCTGTCAGGCAAGCGTAAATCAAGTGCACAGACTTGCGCTGCAGACATAAATAAAAGAATCAGCATCGTAAGATAGGTGGCTTTTGAAATACGCCTGAAAAGCGGGCTAAACATACTGCTGGCTACCGTAGTTGTTGAACTTGGAAAAACCGACTAACCTGATTAAACTTAGCTCAATTATAAAAATAAGCATAATTCGCCCTACTTTATGCGCTCACCCAAAACCCAAGGCTGAACATCAACATGCCACAAATAACCACCCGTGATGGAAGTTCATTATTTGTTCGCGATATCGGGCCGCGAAAGGCTTCCAGCCCACCGACTCTTTTGCTGCATGGTTTCGGCATGCAATCAGCTCATTGGTTACCTTTTGTCTATCCGCTGGCTTACAAACACCGTTTTATCATTCCTGATCTGAGAGGCTTCGGCCATTCACATACCACTTCTCATAACCGTGATTGCATCATTAGCAACTATGCAGATGACCTTGCTGATATTCTGGATTATTTCCAGCTGAGCAGTGTCAAACTGGCCGGCATATCAATGGGTGCCTTCGTGGCACTCAAATATCAAGCGGTTTATGGCGACAAACAAATCAAACATTATTTACATATCGACCAAAGTCCGAAATGTTTGAATGATGATCAATGGAGTTGGGGCTTATTCGGTGCAGAACAGACCCAGCGACTTAATAATGCACGTGAATTAATCGCTGACCTGAATCCTTATATTGAAGATCAGACGCCTTACCGAGCGCTACCTTTTGAACTGAAAAAGAGACTTTGGCAAAATCTTGGGGATTTTTTCGCCTCAGCCATGTCCAAGACATGGCACAAACTGCTGGCACAAAGAGTCTGTCAGTATGAGAAACTTATCCGGCAACTGATGCCTGTTGATAACTGGCCTGTTTATATTCATTGCCTAAAGGCATATCTCGAGCAAAATTATGATATTCGATCCAGTTTGAACGCACTCACGACACCTATGTCTATGATCGTGGGCATGAAATCCGAAATGTACCCCTGCGGCGGCCAATTACGTATCGCCGATCACCACCCTAACTGCCGCATTGTTCCGTTTACGCAAAGTGGTCATACACCCTTAATTGACCAACCTCTGTTATTTATGAAGGAGCTGAAGCGCCTTGCTGAATGCGCCTGACGACACACTGCCAAGATGAACTAAGCCCGCGCCTACTTAATGTGATACATCAGCTGGACGGGTAAGCCTTTTCTGACGAGTACCACAGAAACACGGCTGTCTTTTTCCAGAACAGAGAATAAATCATTCTGCGCTTCATGCACCCATTGATCGTTAACACGCATCAATACATCACCCTCCTGAAAGCCCAATGTTTGATAAAATGTATTGCGAGTAACGTCCTGCAATTTCATGAGTCTAACACCTTCAACTTCATGCTCTGCAGCCTGAAAGTGCGATGCTAATTCTGACTGTTGCATCAGCTGCTCATCCAGCCATTCACGCGAAAGAGGCAACTCACCGACAGCCGGCACGACAGGACGAGGTGTATATTCCAGTTCATCCGCATCCGGAATGTCTTCAGGCAAATTATTGCTTTCTGTTTCCATAAATGCCTCTGTCGGAAGGTGTTCATCGTTATCCACAGGAACAGGCAGCTCATCCTTAAAAGAATCAGGGGCATTTGTGTCTGGCGAAATCATTGCGTCTTTCTGCACACCCATTCTCGCCAATTCCTGGTCAATGAAATACAAAAACACCTCAAGAGGCTTCGGACCACTCAGGTATAAACCATTGATCAGGGTAACCGGAACCTGCGTCAAGCCAAGCGTTTCTGCCAACTGCTTATTACGCTGCACATTGGTGAGATAAGATTCCGACTGCAAACACGACAAAAAGGCCTGCTTCTCCATTTTGAGCTGCGCTGCAATGCGTAAAAAGTTTTCCTGCCCCAGGTCATGCTGACTCAGCCATAATGCCTTATGGAAACCATCAAATTGCCCCATTGAATAAGCACAATGAGCAGCCTGGCTGGCGGCGACAGAAAACGCATGATAGCCCTGCGGAAAATCAAAAAA
>JBFHPN010000509.1:0-2511 GCA_041592735.1 Oleiphilaceae bacterium
AGCCTGTCAGGTTTACCTGAGTTTGGCGGTGAGCTTCCAGCGAGTAGTATGGCAGACCAGATACTGTCAGACAGCAATGAGCAAATTAAAATGATGATCATTGTAGCTGGCAACCCCGTGCTAAGCAGTGCCAATAGTAAGCGCCTGGAACAAGCCTTCAAGTCGCTTGATTTTATGGTGTCTGTCGACTTTTTCTTGAACGAAACATCACAGCACGCAGATATTATTCTTCCTCCGACAGCGCCTTTGGAGCAGTCTCATTATGATCTTGCACTGAATCTGATCAGCGTGCGTAATGTGGCAAAATACTCTCCCTCTCTATTTGAAAACGATGCCAATACCAAGCATGACTGGGAAATTCTGCTAGAGCTCACAAAACGCTTAAACAGCCTGGATATCTCAAGCCAGGTAAAAGCCACCTCTCGCTATCACTTGATGAATCTCCTTGGACCCGACGGACTTCTGGATCTTATTTTACGTTGCGGACCCTATGGCACTCAGCTACCCGGCACCAGCCAGACCGGACGATTTCTGGTAGATGCTATTCAGGGGTTCATCCCCAGCAAACATGCTCTCCGTAAAATACTGGATTTAAGCCCCTATGGCTCACCCAACAGAAGCCTGAGTAAAGGCTTATGTATTAGTTCACTATTAAATTACCCGCATGGTGTCGATTTAGGGCCTTTGCAATCCCGGCTGCCAGAGCGTTTGTATACCACTAAAAAACGTATTCGTTTGGCGCCAATCAATTATCTGAAAGATATGCAAAGGTTGCGCGATGCGCTTGCACAGCCAAAAGCAAAAGCTAAACAAAGCAGAGAGCTCTTGCTTATCGGGCGCAGACATGTGCGCTGCAATAATTCCTGGCTTCACAATAGCTACCGCCTGGTTAAAGGCAAAAACAGATGCACATTGCTGATCCACCCCGCAGATGCCCGTCGCGCCAAATTGAATGAGGGTGATACTGCTGTCGTAGAAAGCCGGGTAGGCTTGATACATATAGAAACCAGTATCACTGAAGACATAATGGAAGGTGTCGTGAGTATTCCCCACGGTTGGGGTCATTCAGACCCGGCCAGTCAATTAACCATTGCCGCTCAACACCCGGGTATCAATGTAAACCTCCTGAGTGATGACACCCTGGTAGATCAATTAACCGGTACAGCAGCATTGAACGGCATTCCGGTAAAAGTCAGCAAACTAAAAGTGAAACAACATCCAGCCCCCGTAAAATCACAAGAAGAAACACTGGTAGTTTGATGAGCAAAAGTATTAATACGTATCTGTACAGGTCGTTGCGATGATTATCCCTTACGAAGCGCTAAGCATCGAAGCCTTGAATAATCTTATTCAGGAATATTGCCTCCGGGATTGGGGCTTAAATGAGACTGAAAGCCCTCTAGAGGAGCGCAGAAACCTGGTTATGAACGCACTCAAAACAGGTGAGTTAGTAATTATATTTAGTGAACAGGATGAATGTGCATACATCAAAGCCGTTGCGGAACTAAATATGGAACCTGAAGTGGAATGAGCCAGATGCAATCCTTTCCTACTGCGCTGCAAATGGAACATCTTTTGAAAAGAGCGGGTAAAGAGGCTTACGATAAAGGTCAGGCACTGCTGCCTGAGGCGAAGATCAGTGAACTAAATATTGAAGAGGACAAAGCCAGCGCCAGGATCAATCAATTCAAGGTCCGGCTGCATTATCACGGCGCGAACCTGGATGGTAACTGCAACTGCTCTGAGTCTGAAGGCTTTGATTTTTGCGAGCATTGTGTCGTGCTATCGTTATTAGTAAACAAACAATCGCAGAAAATACGCTCCCTGGCGAAAGGGCCAGACAAAAGCAAAGTACTCGCTTATTTACTGAATCTTGATAAGCATGAATTGGCAAAACAATTCCTTGGTTTCATCATTGAGGACCCACATGCGTTTGAACAATATCTGTGGAAAGCCTTTCTGCATCAAGGTGAGATTGATTATACCTACCTCAAATCCCATATTACTCAGTTAACCCGAAAACCGGATAATTTATTCAGCCAACGACAAGTTAAAGTTTTTTTTCAAAAACTTGAACGATTTCTCGCGGAGTTAGCGGCAGAAGATGCCCCAAGTTATGAGCCCGAAAAAATACTGAAGGTGATAGACTATGCGTTCCACCGGCTGAATAGCTTGTTAGCGCAGCTTGAGGATACGAATGACTATTGCGCCCAAAGCGCTGCTTACTTAAGACAATTACATGCGGATGCTTTTCCAAAACAGGTATGTCGTGAGGAAACGATGGCAAAACGGTTTTATGCATTATGGCTGACGGACCGTTTTGACTTGTTAGGAAAACAATGGCATGCACTATTCTCAGCAAAAGGCCTGGGTAAATTCAATGATCTCGTTCAAAGCGATTGGAAAACACTTACTGCCCCAAGTAAAAACAAGCACAAAGAGCCTCTTCTAAAAAACTGGCAACAACTCAAACTGGCTCGCTATTTATTTGAAGAGGCCATACAATCCGGG
>JBFHPN010000510.1:0-2510 GCA_041592735.1 Oleiphilaceae bacterium
AGGTATATATGAAAGCACGGAGCAAATAGCTGAAATGTGGCATCTGGAAAAACGCTTTTCTCCGGACATCTGCCAGAATGATGCCCAAAAACTTTACAATGGCTGGTTAGATGCTGTTAAACGGGTAAAATCGACCGTCTAATGGCTACGCTGACAGGGGCGTGCATTTGTTTGGTGCAGACTTGCTAATTAAGTAGCAGGACTTATACTGATATGAATGCTTTCTGAGCGCATTGGCTTAACGAAAGCTCAACTAGAGAAGTTCCTGGAAGACGCGATGAGGACGGGTGTATTTCGTTTACTTCATATATCGAGGCTGGCTGCATTCTTTTTGTGTGTGGTGAGCCTTCCCGCTTGGTCGCTTGAGGACGTTACCTTACAGCTGAAGTGGCACCATCAATTCCAATTTGCGGGTTATTACGCCGCCATCGAAAAAGGCTTCTACAAAGATGCCGGTCTGAACGTCATCGTCAGAGAAGCCAAAGCTTACGAAGATCCTGTCCAGAATGTATTGGAAGGTCATGCAGACTATGGTGTTGGTACCAGTGAGTTACTGCTGCTTCACAACCATCAGCAACCTGTCTCTATTCTGGCTGTCATTTTTCAGCATTCACCCCTCGCGTTATTAGTCCCCACAAAAAATGCAGATCAAACCGAGCGTTCTGTTAAGGCATTTCTCCAAGGCATAAAACACCAGCCGGTCATGATGGAGCCAAATTCAGCGGAGTTAATTGCGTATCTTGAAGTTGAAGGCTTGAAGAGAAGTGATTTGATGTTTGTGGATCACACCCTGGATATTGACGAAGTGATGCATGGTGAAGTTGCGGCTATGTCTGTTTATATAACTGATGAGCCATTTTTGTTTAAGCAAAGTAATGTTCCTTACACAATATTGCGCCCGGTAGAAAGTGGTATTGATTTTTACGGTGATAATTTATTCACTACCCAGGACGTCGCAGAAAACTTCCCTGAACGAACCCAGGCATTCCGGACTGCTAGCCTGAAAGGTTGGAAATACGCGATGTCTCATCCTGAGGAAATGATTGATCTGATATTCAAGAAATATAGTCAGCGGCATTCTAAGGAACATCTGCGCTTTGAATACCAAAAAATGCTAGGCTTGATTAACCAGAAAATCATCCATATTGGTTATATGAATCCAGACAGGTGGCGCGATATTGCTCAAACCTATGTGCGTTTAGGAATGTTGCCTGAAAACTACACTCTTGACTCCATGTTATTCAGACCCTACAAAGCCCGGCTGGAGTATATAAAGTCAAACGGTTTAATCGTCGCCGCGGTATTTAGCCTTATTGTTGCACTATTGCTATGTTTGCTGTGGCGTTTTAATTTAAGGATCAGAAAAAAAGCGCGCTGGTTGAATGCTATTTTTAATTATGTGCCATCTGGTCTGTTAGTTTTGGATAAACAGGCCAAAGTCCTCAGGTGGAACCGGCAGGTAGAAAAGTTATTAGGCTGGAGCAGCGAAGAAGTGCAGGGGAAATCGGTCTACGATTTTCTGGTTCCGCTGGCATATCAAGCTACCTTTCGGGATGCCTTTAACGAGGCGATGAAAGCGCATGATTCCAAACAGTTTGAGTTTTGGGCCTATACCAAAACCGGGCAAATGATTCTTTGTGAGTGGCAGCACGGCTATTTGAAAGATAACCATATGCTGTGTACGGTCAACGATATTACTAGTCGCAAAGAACTTGAAAACAAATTAAGTAATATGGCACATACAGACCCGCTGACAGGTGTGGCCAACAGGACCATGTTTTTTCAGAAGTTTGAAGAAGCAATTTCACTTGCCCGCCGGCGTAAGCAAAAAGTCGCTTTACTCTTTGTTGATCTTGATGACTTTAAAATTGTTAATGATAAATATGGCCATGAAGTCGGGGATGTTGTGCTGTGTGAAGTTGTTCAGCGCGTCAAAATGGCTGTTCGGGAGGCGGACATGCTTGCGCGTATCGGCGGGGATGAGTTTGTGCTGATTTTGCATGATTGTGAAACGCAGGAACGTGCGCTGCAGGTAGCCGAAAAGGTGTTATTTAATCTCGAGCGTCCTATTAATGTCTCCGGGCTGACTGTGGTGGTTGGCGGGAGTATCGGTATCAGCTTTTATCCGGATGATGGCACGAAGCCAGCTGAATTATTGAAGTCGGCAGATAATGCCATGTATTCAATCAAAGAAACCCGGAAAAACGGGATTGGTTTAGCCAGCCAGACCCACTCCAGGCATTAAGCTCGCGCAAGTTTCCTCGCTAAGATAAACAGCGCTCAAGGAGTTCTTTGGCGGCTTGAATTTCATTAAAACGTTTGGCGCAACCGCCTTTATCCGGGTGATGTTTCTGGGCCAAACGCCGGTATTGTTGCTTCATCATGTGTGCGTTGGCATCATTGGGCAGACCAAGCGTTTTTAAGGATGCCTGTTTTTCATCTTGTGCTAAATACTTTTTCCAGAAGGTAGTCAGCATGTCTGTTATTTCTGATTCCTGCGTTTCAAAATA
>JBFHPN010000511.1:0-2510 GCA_041592735.1 Oleiphilaceae bacterium
ACAGTCATGAAACAAAAGGTTTTTTAAGTGGTAAACACGGTATGCGTCTGGCCCAGGGCTTGCCCAACATGCAACCTGGCCAGGCAAGACTCCCAATGAACGAAGACAGCGCACATTTGAATCTGGAGTGCAGCAGTTGCCACAACCCGCATAGTACAGATACTCGCCATGCAGCGGTAGAGGCCTGCCTGGGTTGTCATGCCGATGAGCACAGCCGGCAGTTCAAACAAAGTCCGCATGGCCAACTCTGGGCTCAAACCCAGAATGGATCACTGGCAGAAGACGCCGGGGTGACCTGTGCCACTTGCCACCTCCCCAGAGTCGAATTGGAAATAGGCGGGGAAAAGTTTATTCGGGTTGAGCACAATCAAAATGCCACCTTGCGCCCTAATGAAAAAATGATTCGCAGCACCTGCATGAACTGTCACTCACTGAGTTTCAGTATTGATGCCCTGGCGGATCCATTATTAATCAACAACAACTTCAGCCATGCACCTTCTGTTCATATAGAAAGCATCGACATGGCTGTGAAACGAGATATTGAAGCAAAAACCAAGAAAGGAGGCGCCAATTAAACAGTCAGCAAGCACCGATACCCATCTTTTTATTATTAAATAACGAGGATTTACTCATGATGAAGAAGCAATCGAAAATTAAATTATTAGCGACAACAGCCCTACTGAGCACCGTGTTTTTGAACGGTTGCTCAGACGACGCACCAAAGGGTATAGCACCCAATGTTTTTACTGATTCTGTATTTGCGGTCATGAAGGCAGACAGAACGAATTACACCAAGTTAATCGTTCAGCGTCTTGGGCCAAACAAAGGTGGTTTCATCAAGCCCGATGAGCACTGGGAAGATCTTGATAATGGTGCACCACTACCAGCACAGATGTTCCGTTTTGGCGCTGAAGGTGTCGCAGAAATGACGAGCGACTTTACGTATTCCTTACAATCAATCTGGCCAATCAACAGCCAGAATGCGCCAAAAACACCCATGGAAAAAGAAGGTTTGCAGTATGTTGCTGATAACCCTGGCAAAAACTTCTATGGCGAAGAAACCCTGGGTGGAAAAACTTACTACACAGCTGTTTATGCTGATGTTGCGGTCTCTCCTGCATGTACAACCTGCCACAATGAACACAAAGACTCTCCCAAGACCGACTTTAAAATCGGTGATGTGATGGGCGGTGTCGTTGTACGTGTTCCCTTATAAAGGCATAAGTCATGAAGACATCTAATCGGTTATTAATGCTATCTGTTTTAGGATTATCGTTTGGCACGATTGGCTGTTCAGGCTCAACACCGCATCCGGGCATGGCAATCTGGGAGGCGACTTGCTCCAGCTGCCATAGCACCGGACTGGCCGGTGCGCCATTGATCGGCGATGAAAAAGCATGGAATAAACGGCTGACGCGAGGCAAAGATAGTCTGTACGGTCATGCTATTAACGGTTGGGGTGACATGCCAGCTCGGGGCGGCAATGCCGAACTCAGTGACGATCAAGTCAAACTCGCCGTCGATTACATGCTCTCAAAAATTGAATAAGACAAAGCCCTGCGCTGATTTCACCAGGGCTCACAACGACATACTATAGAGGAAATAATTATGACTCCCGAAACCATCAGTGCTGTACAAGACACCTTTGCAAAAGTCGCTCCTATCGCAGATAAAGCTGCAGAGCTTTTTTATGGCCGTTTATTTGAACTGGATCCAAGTTTAAAGCCTATGTTTAAGGGTGATATGACCGAACAGGGCGCCAAATTGATGCGCATGATCGGTATCGCCGTAGACGGCCTTACCAATCTGGATAGCATCGTCCCCGCAGTAGAAAACCTCGGTGTTCGACATATCGCCTATGGCGTAAAAGATGAGCACTACGATACGGTAGGCGCTGCACTTTTATGGACATTGGAACAAGGTCTGGGCGATGCGTTCACCCCAGACGTTAAACAGGCCTGGACAGAAGTCTACACCTTATTAGCGCAAGTCATGCAGGATGCCGCTCACAAAGCAGCGTAAGGATAACTTGAAAATGTTTTAATCCCGGCAAACCCAACGAGGCTTGCCGGGATTATTTTTAGATGAAATAACTAACCCAGCTATGATAGAGGGGTATACCAATGATGACATTAAACGGAAACGTAATCCCCAGAGACATCAACATAGCTAATCCAATATTAGCATCCGGAATGGCTGTCTTAATGGCTGCTGGCGCAGCAATATAAGAAGAGCTGGCTATAAGTGTTGCCAGAATCAGCGTAGATCCCTCATTCAACCCAAGCATCTGCCCGACCAGTAAGCCAATGAATCCTAGACTCAGTGGTGCCAATACAGCAAACAGCAACAATCGCCATTGATGCCAGGGAATCGGTCTTAGCGTTTCTGCTGCGGTTAAGCCCATTTCTAAAAGAAAAAGTGCCAGCACTGCCTTAAATGCTCCGGTTAACAGGGTAGTCACCGCAGCCCCTTCAACCGGACCATACATGGAGCCAATAATGCAACCACCT
>JBFHPN010000512.1:0-2507 GCA_041592735.1 Oleiphilaceae bacterium
AATGCCACGATCGAAGCAGCTCGAGCTGGAGACAGAGGCCGCGGATTTGCCGTAGTGGCGGATGAAATCAGAACGCTATCGATTCGCTGTGACGAGTCTGCCCAGGAAATCGCCGATGTGATTAAAAAGGGCTCTGTGGATATCGAGGAAGGTGTCAGCCTGGTATTACGCTCTGCTGATGTATTGGAAAATACTGCCAGATCGGCTCATGATGTATCACAACAAATTCACAACGTATCCAGCGTCATCAATAAGTTGAATCAAAATATGAGTGGTGTCAGCGAGGCCACGGATAAAGTCAACACTATCAGCCTATCAAATAATAAAGCCGTTGAGATGCTGTTGGAGTCAACCAAAAATCTGACCAAAATTACGCAACTACTCAGTGAAGATGCCATTAAGTTGCAAGAAGTCGTCAACAAGTAAATATTACGTGCTCCATTTGAAGTCTGGAGCACGTTTCTTTGCACTCAAACTACCCGGTTATTTTTCGAACAAGCGCTCGGCTGACCATTTTCACTTTCATATTCAAGGGCAGCCGCTTCAAGTTTGTTCCGACAATACCTTTGGTAAAGCGTGTTTTCTTTGAATAATCTATATTAACATCGAGGATGACAGGTTTACCGCTCTGGCTAACCTGCCATGCCTTATCTATACCTGAAACGATGTCCTCATTCGTTTCGACACGAAGATAATGCGCGCCTGTGGCTAACGCCACGCCTTCGAAACGGGTGTCTGTCAGCACAGTACACGTTTTGCGGTTATAGGGTACTTGTTGTGCCTGAGATATCTGAGAAAGTTCGCCATCATTAAAAATGATAAAGATTGCGCCAAGTGCATGTCGGCTGGCCGTCGCAATTTCCATACAGGTCATCAGAAAAGCGCCATCACCAATTATGCCAACGACATCTTTATCCGGGTGCATCAATTTGCACGCTATAGTGGCGGGCACAGCATACCCCATGCAATTGAAATCTGTGGGAGAAATCATGTGTCGCGCCTGGTGAATCGGCATTAATTCGGCTGTCAGGAAGGTATGGTTACCATCATCTACCACTACATAACCATCATCAGGCAATTTTTTACGTAAGGCATTAAAAAATTGAGCAGGATTGACGCGTTCACCACTGTCATGATCCAGCCATTCTTGCTGATAACGTTGTTTATCTTCCGAGATAGTTTGCACCAATGCTGATTTTCGTGCATCAAGTATGGCTGCTTGTTCTGTCGTCGCACTGAGTCGCTCTTGCAGCAATTTAAGTAAGGCGGGAATGACAATTTTAGCATCACCCTCCAGTGCCACTTTGGCAGGATAGTTTGCATTCAATACCTTAGGATTAATGTCGATATGAATGAGGTTTTCTGGCACCTTCACGCCAAAGCTACCCGTTGCAATTTCACCAAAGCGTGTGCCTACCGCCAGCATGGCATCACACTTTGCAAAGGCATTTGTTGCTGCCGGCACCGCAGCCGGGCCGAAGCTCATTCCCGTATGCAAGGGATGATTTGCAGGAAACGCACTTAAGCCTTGCAAGGTGGTTGCGACGGGCGCACCTAAACATTCCGCTAATTGCTGCATATCCGCAGCAACATCCACCGCCCCCCAGCCCACAAATACACCGGGACATTTAGCTTCAAGCAACAGATTAACGGCTTGTTCCAGTGATTCTTGATTGACAGTTAACTCTTCCGTTAAGGTAGGGCTTTGCTGTTCCTGCTTATATTCTGCATAGGTTTTTGGTTTATCAACTTTTGCCGTGTAAAGTTGAATATTAACCGGCACTTCAATAAATACTGGGCCGGGCTCCCCTGAAGTAGCAAGCTCGTAAGCTTGGTAGATCGTATCTAAAATCTCATTCTGATGGGTAATTTTATAACAAGCTTTAGTGATGGGCGCCAGCAAGGCATGCTGATCCATATCGTGCAATTGATATTTAAATTCGGAATCGGTTCGCACACCACCCGATATAATCAACATAGGAATGCCATCAAGATAAGCCTCACCAATTCCACTTGCAGCATGGGTTACGCCCGCTGCGGGCACAATAAGCAAGGTGCCGGTCGAATCACTAACCCGGCTGACTGCATCTGCCATAAAGGCACCGCCGCCTTCATGGGTGACCAATAATGGTTTGATTGTTTCTGAATTATTCAACTCATCATAAATTTCAGTATTATGGACGCCGGGAATTCCAAAGGTATGACGAACACCAATTTCCTCAAGAGCATAACGTACCAACCACGCACCTGTTTTTTTCATAATTTTGACCTGTTCTGTTCTTATGTTTGTTGGGATGAATAACATCATCTGTTATGGGTGTTTTTTACATTGCCGCTGCGGCAGCCCTGGCTGTTAAAATACAGCCAGACAAAAAGGTGCCTTCTAGTGATTTGAAACCACTGGCGCCACCGCCTCCAAAACCTGCTGCTTCACCAATCGCATATAAACCTGGAATTTCGCTGCCATGTGTATCCATCACCTGGCTTTTTAAATTGGTTTGAATGCC
>JBFHPN010000513.1:0-2504 GCA_041592735.1 Oleiphilaceae bacterium
ACCGATATATCGTGGCAGTGGTATTCAAAGTGTTTGGGGTGGCGATCTCTCAGACGTCGCCCTGGCAGATTTGATCAATAGAATAAAACAAAAACCCATACAGTTCGTGGCTCAGGAACGGATAGAAAAATCCCATATCCCCACGCTCGGGAAGGATTCACTTGAAGCACGCCCGGCGATACTGCGAACATTTTCTGTCGCTTCGGATAGTTCCTATATCGTAATGCCAGGCGGATTAACCCGTGTCGGCCTTGGAATCGGCCAGCAGATAATCAGCATGCAAACAGGGTGCCCCAGTAAAGATACCTGGGTCACAGCTTCCGAGCCTGAACGCATCACTGATCAAGTTACCAGTGAGGCAACTCAAAGCGAACGCGAAGCCATGCTGGTGAGCTTACCCAGCCGTGTCGTGGAGAATTTATTCTGGTTAGGTCGCTATGCAGAGCGAGCTGAAGCCTCATTACGCATGTTACGCACCGTGTTTATGCTGATAAACAGCGAGACCGCCATCAGTAAAGAGTCTCAAGCAGTGTTATTACGAGCCACCACTGAAATTACGGGTACACAGCCCGGATTTTTGGCCGCCAGCGATGAAGAACTGGCAAACCCTGAACGTGAACTGCTATTAATCATCAACGACGGATCTCGCCCGGGCAGCATTAAATCGACATTAAACTCATTATTATATTGCGCGGATGAATCCAAAGAACTGTTATCTTCGGACACGATCAGAGTCATCAACGATATTCGTGATGCACTGGATAGCCTGGAAGCATCATTTGCCAGCGGCCTTTCATCAGCCCCTGAAGAGGCCCTTGATCCGCTGGTTATCCCTTTAATTGCCCTCTCCGGTTTAATGCAAGAAAGTATGGTCAGAGGTGTCGGCTGGCGCTTCATGGATATGGGAAGACGTGTCGAGCGTGCCACCCAAATCATGAAAACGGTTTCCAGCCTGATAAAAGTTCCCCTCACTGAAAAAGCGGATAATGAAACCTTACTTCTTGCGATGTTGCGCTCCATGGAAGTATTGATCACCTATCGTCGTCACAGCCGCTCGCGCGCAGGACTGGAATTAGGTCTTGAACTCGTTATGCTTGATGCCACCAACCCTCGCTCTCTGGTGTTTCAGTTCAGCCAGCTCGAAAATCATTTTTCGGCTTTACGAAAGGGCTCTGCAAGCGTCAACTATAATGAACTGGATGATGAAGAACGCGTATTGCTTGAAGCACTTACCAGCCTCAAATTATCCAGACTGAACAAATTAGTAGAAACTGAAAACGGTAAGCGTGTTTATTTAGGTAGCATGCTGGTGAAATTAGATAAACTTATCTCTGAATTCAGCAACCTTGTCAGTGATAAATATTTTGATCATCGAATTGATCCACAGCAGTTAGTGAATACCCTTTTAAGTGATTAAATGACCAACAATTAAGTAAACGAATAATCATGCAATTCTACTTAACAGTACTTGGTTTCAATAGGAAAGCACATGCGTTATAAAGTTACTCATACCACCGTTTACAAATACGCATCCCGGGTGACGCATTGCTATAACCTAGCCAACCTTATTCCCAAAAATACCTTGAGACAAACCTGTCTTTCTAATCGCATTACTGTTCATCCTCAACCGATTCATACCAATAAACGCACCGACTTTTTTGGTAATGAATGTTTTCATTTTGAAATCCAGGCAACCCATACAGAGCTGTCGATCACCTCTGAAAGTGAAGTAGAAATCACAGAGTCAGGGATGGATTTAAATCTTGATTTCGGCATGAGTTACGGGGACACCCTTGATTATTTAAAAAAATCCACTGATATCGAGGTCATCGAAGCAAAAGATTTTTGCCTCGATTCACCCATGATCAAGTTAAATGAAGCGCTGAGTGAGTATGCTCGCCCCTCCTTCGCCCTAAACCGCCCCCTCCACTCTTGCGTGGCCGACTTAACCAGCCGGATCTACAAGGAATTTGCCTATACACCTGGCTTTACCTCAATTGCTACGCCACTTTCTGATGTTTTATTACATAGAAAAGGGGTATGTCAGGACTTCGCGCACCTGCAAGTGGGATGTTTGCGCAGCATGGGAATTCCGGCTAAGTATGTCTCTGGTTACATGGAAACCTTGCCTCCCCCAGGCCAGGAAAAATTAGTAGGGGCTGATGCTACGCATGCATGGATTTCGTTTTTCTCCCCGGAAGAAGGGTGGATAGAGTTTGATCCCACTAATGATATTCGTGCCGGGCATCAACATATCATTACAGCCGAAGGCCGCGATTACGTGGATGTTACGCCGGTAAAAGGCGTCATTTTCGGTGGGGGGAAAAACCCTATTCTTGCAGTTTCAGTCGATGTGATGCGATTACCTTAATCAATAGAAGTAACAGGCAGAAATCATTGCTATCTGCTATCTGCTATCTGCTATCTAAGAAACTGCATCAATCAGTTTAAAGGACGTGAAAACCTTTCAACCCGGTTTATGGGGTTTTATCAGGCTGCACCGG
>JBFHPN010000514.1:0-2499 GCA_041592735.1 Oleiphilaceae bacterium
GAGCATTTTCCCGGGGCGCGTTATAAATCGTTTAAGACAATGCAAGAGGCAGAGGATGCGTTTCGCGGTAGCCCAGGCACTACATCTACAAATCCTCAACGCGTCGCCACCTTTAAAAAAGCACCCGGTGTGAAAACCTATTCGGCGGCTGAGATCAAACAGATTCAGGTGGATACCAAAATCTATACCGACGGTGGTTGTGAGCCTAATCCGGGAAAGGCGGGTTCTGGTTTGGCCGTGTATCGTAATGAGCAGTTAGCTGAGCTCTGGTATGGCCTATTTAATCCCAAGGGAACCAATAACACGGCTGAGCTGAATGCTTTGCATCAGGCACTAAACATTGCTGGCCAGGAATTGAAAGATCAGCGAAGCGTTGTCATTTTTTGCGATTCAAAATACGCCATACAGTGTATAAGCCAGTGGGCCGCGGGTTGGCAGAAGAAAGGCTGGAAAAAAGCCGGTGGTGAGATTAAGAATCTTGCACTCATCCAGGAAATGTTTGCGCTGTATCAACGCTTGAAAAATGATGTGAATATCTTGCACGTTAATGGGCATATTGGTATTGAGGGGAATGAGCTGGCAGATCGCATGTCGATCCTGGCGATAGAAGAAGAACAGCATGAATTTATCCTTTTTCAGGGTGAGATGGATATAAACGCTATTTTGGCAAAACGCGCGGGGTAGATAATGAATACGACGAATGTAACCTGTCAAAAGTGTCAAGCGACTAACCGACTACCCACAGAGCGCTTAGGGGATCAACCAAAGTGCGGTAAATGCAAAGCCCCCGTGTTTAATGGTAAACCGATTCTTCTGAATGCAGGAAATGTGGCAGCGGTGCTGAATCATAACCATTTGCCTGTTTTAGTGGATTGTTGGGCACCTTGGTGCGGCCCTTGTAAAACCTTTGGCCCAGTGTTTGATCGTGCTGCTCAGGAATGGGAGCCGTCATTGCGGTTTGCCAAATTAAATACCGAAGCTGAACAAGGCATTGCTGCCCGCTGGCGTATTCAATCTATTCCGACTTTGATTCTTTTTAAAGAGGGAAAAGAGTTCAGCCGGATGTCAGGTGCCTTATCCTTGGCACAATTAAAACAATGGTTAGTCCAGCAAGGGGCGCTGTAAAGGGCGTTACTTGAAACCTGTAAGCTGATTATCATGTATCAGCATCGAGCACCTGTTTCAGTTTTTGCAATTGCGTTTCCAGTGAGAAACTGACGCTGGATGACATGGAAAAAAAGCTGAGCAATACCCGCAGGTTTGAATCATTTTGGCAGGTATAGTGGATTCGTTGCCAAAGGGCCTGGTTAACTAATTGCAGATCCTGATTGTGTTTGACTAAGCCTTTCAGGTCCCAGTCAGGTGAACTACCAGCCTTGTATTGAAAGTATTGCTGCAATAAATAGCCAGAGACCGACCTTAAAATAAATTCATGGTTTGAAGCAAAGGGCATGTGATGCTTTGCCATGGGTTTTAATTTACTGAGTATCGGGCATTGGCTTGTCGCAAAGATTAAGCCCATTAGTGAGCGCAGACTTTCTTCAATGCCTGTTCTTTTACTATACGAACGCTCAGGCGTCACAACATTTACCAATGCTTTCTGGTGAGCGGGTTGGGATCTGAAGTCTTGCACAACGCCTTGAATATCGTAAGCTGCGGGGCAAACGGGTGAATCATTTTCTTTTAAAGGGCAATTCGTACATTTGCAGTGTTTTAATAATACCCACTCAGGAACTGAATCTTTTTCGGCAGCGAGATTCTGCTTTTTTGCTCTATTAATATCAACGTCGTACTTAAGTACTTTTCCATCATCTAGTTCAAAACTGTATATAACATTCATGATAGTTATTACCTGTGCCTGTCAGCCTTATCGTGTGGCAAAAGCTGTGTATATGTCAGGGTCAAATAGGGGTAGCAATTCTAAAAGTTCAAGTGTGCAAAGTGCTTTTTTATTTTAGCGGGTATTTTTATAAATACACTTTGCCAACTCAATAAAAATGAATGTTTGAGTGAACGTAAACTGTTAATGGATGCATGAGTATTTCAGGTCAGTTTGCTGACCAGCCAGTCAATACGAGCTTGCCGATCATCTGGCCACTCTCGAGCTTTTGATGCGCGAGCCTTAAATTGTCGGCGTTGATCGGGCTTAAGGTTTCCTTGAGGGTGCTCTTAAGTATGCCTTCATCGATCAAACGGCTAATCTCATTGAGAATATGGTGTTGTTCGATCATGTCGTCTGTTTTAAACATGGCGCGGGTAAACATGAATTCCCAGCTGAAGGTCGCAGACTTAGGTTTGAGTTTCTGCAGGGCGATCGGTTGTTGGTTATCCACAATGCCGCATATATGCCCTTGTGGATTAATCAGCTCGACCATGCAATCAAAATAGAGATCGGCTGTCTGGCAGCACAGGATGTAATCTACGCCTGATTGATGGTGAGAGGCTAATTGTGCGGACAAATCCTGATGATGATCCAGTACCAGATCTGCGCCAAGCTGC
>JBFHPN010000515.1:0-2490 GCA_041592735.1 Oleiphilaceae bacterium
AATTACCTAAAGAACGGCTTGTCGGTGCGTTCTCTGAAGATGGTTGTTTATCCTTTGTGCTGTCTGCAAACCATCTTACTGGCATTCGTCTTAATCTTGAATGTCTTGAGGGTGAGTTGAGCTTATTAATTGAAGCCTCAGAACGACATGTGGCAGAGCTTACTTTATCCGGCATAGATGAAACAGATTGGTTCTGGGCTCTGGATGAGCATCTTGCCGAACATGCCCTACAAATTGATACCCTGGTGGCAACCCTGTACTTGCGACAGGCGAGCATATATGCAATTGAAGTCATGTATTCAGACGAGGAGGAGTAGTGAAACGCGCTGCAAGCCGCTAACGATGATACATTAAAACGGCTTCACCGCTGATCAGCACTTCGTTCTGTTCATTTACACATAAGGTACTGAGCGTGACGATTGGCTTATCTTCGCGCACGGCGATCACCTCAACACTGGCGGTTACGGTTTGATCTAAAAAAACCGGTTTCTGAAATTTGAATGTTTGGCTTAGATAGATGGATCCCGGGCCGGGCACCTTTCCCGCGAGTAAGCCAGAAAAAAGGCTGGATACCAACATGCCATGCACAATTCGTTGCCCGAAAAGGCTGTTTTTCGCAAATTCCGGGTCAAGGTGAATGGGATTAAAATCCCCTGACAGGCTGGCAAATTGTGCAACATCCTGTTCACTGAACGCTCGGCTGGTTTGGGCTTTTTGGCCAATGGTCGGTGTCGGCATAGGTCATCCTTTTTTATTTTGTAATAGATATAAGCTTTGCTTATCTTCCATGCTACATGGGTTTTAGAGATCAACCAATACTATTTTCTTTGAAAAGTGTCTGGATATCTTCTATCTCTTCGCGGTGTTTGATTAAGGCATCAACACATTCAGCATCCAGCTTGGTGCCTGCCATGGCACGCAGGGCTTCAAAGGCCTTATCGTTGGTCCAGGCTTGTTTGTAGGGCCGCGTGCTTGTCAGGGCATCAAAAATATCTGCGACAGCGACAATACGTGCTTCAATGGGAATCTGTTCTTTTGTGAGACCATTAGGGTAGCCCGATCCATCGCAGGCTTCATGATGGCACTGAGCAATATTTTTAAGAATATCTATGTGCTTCAATCCATCGAGATTAAAATCTTCTAGCATGGCTTCAATTATTTCACGGCCGCGTTGAGCATGTTCTTTCATGAGCTCGAATTCTTCTTTATTGAGCTTCCCGGGTTTAAGTAGCACGCTATCAGGTATGGTAATTTTGCCGATATCATGCAGGGGAGAAAATAAAAAAATATGCTCAATAAAATCGTCATCAAAGTGGTGTTTTTCTGCCAGTTCTTCTGCAATTAATCGTGAAAAACGCGACATTCTGTCAATGTGGCTGGCTGTTTCCGGGTCGCGGTGATGGGTAAAGTGCATGGCACTTTTGATAGATGCCTGCAGGGTATGCACAACATCTTGTTCGTGCGCTACGATCAAGGTCAAAATATGTGCAGCCATATCTAATTGATTCAAGATGTTCTCTTGAAATGCATCCTTTAAAAAAGAATTAAAAAAGATAAAGCCTATAAACACACCTTCCTTATACATCGGGAAAGTGTAACTGGAACCAAAGTGGGATTTGCTGAGTAAACGTGTATGTTTATTCTGCCCTTCCTGAAAAATATCCATATTATTCACGACGCGTGGCTGACCGGAGTTGGAAATCTCAATCAAGGAAGGAGAATTTCGAAGCTTGGACTGATAATGGGTCAACGGGCTTTGCTCTTCACTGCTCCAGACAAAGGTTTTTAAAAAGTCTGAGGGCTCATCATAGAGTGCGACGGCGATGCGATCTATGCAGTTATGCTGGTCATTTAAAAAAGCATGCAAGAGTTGCAGTTTTTCAACCAGTGACACATTACTACCTAGTTTGTGTAAGGGGTCTATATGTATAAAGGTATCAGACATAAGTAAAGTCGTTAGTTGTTTGAATAAAAAAAAGTATAGCTAAGAAATTAGCCTGGCGTGCAGGCTTATCGAAAAAAATAGCCCCTTCTAAACAAGGTTGATTAATGTTTTTGGGTGGATTTAGATAGAGTGCTGGTTTATTCTTGCCATCACATTCAGCTTGAAATTTATGCGGTTTCCAGGCAATTCGAATCTCACAATCTTAAGCCAACATAACACTATTCAAAGAACAATAAACGGGACAAAAATATATGACTGCAATTCTATCAGGAATGCGTGTGGTTGAAGCGTCTGCCTTCGTAGCTGCGCCACTGGGTGGAATGACGTTGGCGCAACTGGGTGCTGATGTCATCCGTATTGATAATATAGGAGGCGGTCTGGATTACCGCCGCTGGCCCGTAACCAAAGATAATGTCAGTTTATTCTGGGCCGGATTGAATAAATCAAAACGTTCGGTGGCGATTAATTTTCGTTCCCCTGAAGGTTCTGAGTTGGCTAAACAGATCATTACCGCACCGGGCAAAGATGCCGGCATGTTGTTAACC
>JBFHPN010000516.1:0-2485 GCA_041592735.1 Oleiphilaceae bacterium
AGTAGGCCAAGCTTCCGAGGATGACGGTGCGGCACCACATTGGGGTTTCCGGGGCGCGTAAGGTGTAATAAAGGGTCAGTGCCTGATTAATGGCCTCATGACTTAAGCTGTGAAGCGCGGAACGTATTTTTTCTAATATCTTGCGCTCGCTGATTTTCTTATGTTTGGTGGGGGTGCTGGGTGTGTGTTTGTCTGACATCGGCGTCACCTTTAAATAAACCAGTCGGCTGAGACTGCGGTAATTAACCGCAGACGTCTTAGTATAATTGATTCATCTGTCTGCGGTTAACTAAACCTTGCAAATGCGCTGGTTTAGTCTGAAGGATGCTGATTCGCACGGAACCCTTGGGGAAATGATCACTATTCCTCAAAGGATGGGCTTAGGGCCTGTTCCTGATTCGCAAATATCAAGCCTAACTGGCTGCTTTGTTGCCAGATAAAGTTGATCAGATTGCCTGGCGAAACAGTATCGGCATCTTTTGCCTGAGTTATAAACCCTCTTAAACTAAGTGGCTCGCCAAACACCAAGGAAAATTCAATGAGGATTTCACTACCATCGAGCGTGCACGACTGGCTATTGACGGATGTTTGGGCGCTTTGGGTCGGGCCGGAAAGGGTATTTTCCAGCGTGCCGACGGTATGGTTTACGGTGACTCTCGATACGTTGAGTGTCGCGCGACATTCAACCGATGCCGGATCACTTGACTCCGGTGGATTAATTGTCAATGTGGAGCCATTGAGCTGATGTAAGCGATTCTGCTCATTGGTCATTTCAAAGCTGCTGCCCTGAAGCTGGAAGCGTTCGCCAGAAAATACATAATTGAATGCCGCCAGTTCAGTCGCCAGGATAATGCCTTGCCCTCTATCCTGACTGTCTGTTCGGTCTTTGGTGTTAAAGGCGAATGCCAGGAAGCTGCCATTTTGGCTGGTATGGCCTTGCGGTGGTGTTTGACCGTCTAGTTGTACTAGGCCACGAAAATCGCTGCCGCTACTGCCTTCGGTTTCTATGGTGGTGATATTTCGTTCGGTCTCAATCAGGCTGGTTTCCGGTAAAACCCCTCCGGTGACATTGTTGTCTGCCCTGGCCAGCGAAACGCTTTGGTAGTGGCTGGAAGGTTGAGAGATAGCGATGTTGCTGGCATTGATTTCCCACTTGCTGGTCTCACTGAATATTTTCAGAGGGTTTTGGTTTTCGCGGTCATCAAATTTAAGAGAATAGCTGATGACACCATATTCTTTGCCATTGAGTGTGCTGATCGACACGGTTTCATCCGTTTCCAGGCCATGAACCTCCCAAGAGAATAAATGCATATCTTCTTGTTGGGCGCCGCGTTGTAAATTGGAGCCTGAACCTGTCAACAGAAAGCTGGCCGCCTTACTATAGTTGGACGAAGTCAGCCAGGTAGCGGCGTTGCCATAGTCAACGTTTTCACCTGTTGGTTCCGTATTATTGACCTGATAACTGCGCGTAAAAAATGGTTCAAATTCCCAGCCAATATTTTTAGGGTCGTTCGGACCGCCGGGTATGGTTTGCTCCACGACACGTTCATTTAAGAGGAAGCCCTGGGTGGAAAGAAAGCTATCGGTAATATTGCTGGTCAGCGAGTTTTCAACTTCGGTATCGTTAATGGAATAACTCGAGTTTTGGGCAATGTTTAAAATAGTTCGCTGAAAGGGAATGTCCGAGTTAAGAATATCCCTGCGCATATCAAACAAGGTGGTTGTTTGATTGAAATGTGGATAGGCCGGGGCTGCATTGTTAAATTGGCCAGTGGGTATGATGGTCGAGGTGGCGGCCGCAATGTTGACAGCTCTGTCTGAGTCTCCCGGGGTGAGATTGCTGAATGATAACCCGAAAAATACTGAATTATATCTGCGAGGAATAGATAGATCAGACAGTGCATCACCAGCGTTCAAGGTGAAGTTTCTGCGTGTGGCTTTGGTAAATGGAGAACGGGTACGGGTTATTTCTTTAACGGCCGTTTCGACACTTAGTTTTAGATCCAGACGTGCATCAAGCAGGCTCATGGCCTCAGCTACTGTTGATGTGGAAGGAATAGAGATGTTGAATTCTTTGGTTGCCAGGTTGATCTGTTCCAGAAAATTGGCTTTGGCCATAGGTTGGTTGGCGCAATCGTTGTCGCCTGACTCGCATTGAATCAAGAAGGCCAGTTCTTCCGGAGTGCTGATCGTGTCGAACAGCTTTTTCAGGACATAGTGAGATTTGGCATTTACGCTGATAGTTTGCGTCTCGCCCAGTTTATACAAGGGTGCGTAAAGGAAAACGGGAGGTACGGCAGATTGATCGAAGGTGACTTTAATGACTTGATTGACGCGTTCCACATAACTTTTTTCAAATTGTAATTCGTACCCGCCGCTTAAGCGTTCTTTAACGCGATAGGCCGGAACCGACCGACTGCTGATTTCATTAAAATCCTGATCCAGGGTGACAATGGAGATTTGCGATGTTTGAACCCGGTTTATC
>JBFHPN010000517.1:0-2485 GCA_041592735.1 Oleiphilaceae bacterium
ACAGGCTCAGGGCAAGTCGAAAGGCTCAGGGTACGTTATTGTATACTTAACTTAGTAACTCCCAATGATTCATTAATTAATTACCGCTCCCTGAGCCTGTCGAAGGGAGAAGTTAAAGAAACGTGAGCTAGAGGGTAAGGCAACTTTCAGTGCCTTACCCACTTCGACAAGCTCAGTGAACATAGGTTTGGTTAGGATAAAGCATAACTTGAGCCATAGGAGCTCAGGTGACGGTATTATTAGCTTAACCTAGTGCCGCTCAGATCGAAGCCCTTAAATTAAGGGCTCTCAAATCACTCGACGAGTATTTGAGACCATGGAGATCTAGAATACGTAAATAAATCCGATGCCAACTTCGGCCTCATAGTTGTTACGTGCTATGGGGCTCGCATTGATGTCGCTACTATAATGTTCATAGAGTAACTCACCGAAAATCTGCCAGTTCTCGTTGATGTAGTTGCGGTAATTGTAATTGAGCCCAATCGATCTGAATCCTCCGCTCAAACTGGTTTCTTTCAGGCCAGAGTCAGCTGATTGCTCTGCGTTAACGCCAAAATCTTTATTGGCAAAATCGGTATCGTGATAAACCAAAGCGATCGATAATTCAGAGCCTGACCCGTCGAACTGGTCTCCGAAGCGGGTTCCCAATCCAAAAATACCAAGAGTTCCGTTATCACCGGCTATAATTCGACCATCCAGCCAATAGCGCCAATCGGTATCGAAAGCACGACGGGCTTGCAACACGAATTCAATGCTCTCCTCGGCATCACCCAGCCCATTTAATCGTCCATCATCAGAATCACTTTCTTCACGACCCTCATCGAAAGCCACGGCGGCCTCGAATAACCATGTGTGAGAGCGAAGACCACGCCAACCTAATGCCTCACCGGCCCAGAAGAAAATATTATCGTTTTTACGCCACTGCACAGCACCTGCAGGATTGACTTCAAAGCCGAATTCATCCGAGCCTTCGTAGGCAGATTCGTATTCAATACCCATGCCCAGTCCGAAACCCCATCCATCTTTTCCTCTGGTAAAGTCGTCGACCGAAGGTAAGGGTACCAATGCGGGTTTTACGTCCTGTGCGAATACTGTTTGAAAGAATAACGCTTGAATGAACACTGCCAGAAGCAAACCTGTAACATTTTTCATTTAATTCACCTCTAATTCGTGTCGGCCTTCAAGATATCTCTGTCTGTATGAACTGTACGAAAATTTTTTTTGGATAGATCACCTGCTTTCCCTTTTTCAAGGGAAAGCAGGGAGAAGCAGAGAGCTTTATTGAATATCAAATCGATCAGCGTTCATTACCTTATTCCAGGCGTTCACGAAATCGTGAGTGAACTTTTCTTTCGAATCGTTCTGCGCATAAACTTCGGCAATGGCGCGTAATTGAGAATTGGAGCCAAACACCAGATCTGCACGGGTTGCCGTCCATTTAAGTTCCCCGTTACCACGATCTCGCCCTTCAAACTGCGTTGCTGCAGCACTGACGGGTTTCCATTCGGTACGCATATCGAGCAGATTGATAAAGAAATCGTTGCTTAATTTCCCGGGTTGCTGTGTCAGTACGCCATGTTTATTTTGCTCAAAGTTGGCGTTCAGCACTCTCAATCCACCGATCAAGACAGTCATCTCAGGTGCAGTCAAGCCCAGCAGTTGCGCTCTATCAATCAGTAATTCTTCTGCGGGTACAGCATAGGTTTTAGGTGCATAGTTTCTAAAGCCGTCGGCAATCGGTTCCAGCACAGAGAATGACTCTGCATCCGTTTGTTCTGCTGTCGCATCGCTGCGCCCTGGCGTAAATGGTACCTCCAGTGATTGACCGGCTGCCTGAGCTGCCTGTTCGATCGCTGCACAACCACCAAGCACAATTAAGTCCGCTAGAGATACTTTTTTCGCGCCATTTTGTGCGCCGTTAAACTCACTTTGAATCTGTTCCAGTGCTGCCAGTACTTTCTGCAATTGTGCCGGTAGATTCACTTCCCAGTCTTTTTGAGGTGCCAGGCGAATACGTGCACCATTAGCCCCGCCACGGAAATCAGAACCCCGGAAGGTGGAGGCGGAAGACCAGGCCGTATACACCAGTTCAGCAATACTCAAACCACTGTCCAGGATAGCTTTTTTCAATGCCTGGATATCTTTTGCTTCTATTAAAGCGTGATCCACGGCTGGAATCGGATCTTGCCAGATCAAGTCTTCCTGCGGGACTTCAGTACCAAGGTAACGAGACTTTGGCCCCATATCCCTGTGCGTCAATTTAAACCAGGCGCGCGCGAAGGCATCGGCGAACTCGTCAGGATTTTTATGGAAACGCTCGGAAATTTTTCGATAGGCCGGATCTTCACGCATCGACATATCGGCCGTAGTCATCATAATACCGACTCGCTTGCTGGCATCCGCGGCATCGGGTGCATGATGTTGCGCTGCCAGATTTTTAGGAACCCATTGATGAGCACCTGCCGGGCTTTTGCTTAATTCCCAT
>JBFHPN010000518.1:0-2483 GCA_041592735.1 Oleiphilaceae bacterium
CCCACCAGTTCTTCAAGGGTTCTTACCCCTAATTTTGCCATCCACTCACGTGTTTCCTCCGCAACAAAACGGAAGAAGTTCATCACCATTTCTACGGTTCCGTTGAAATGCTCATCTCTCAGGTAGTCATTCTGGGTAGCAACACCTGTTGCACAGTTATTTAAATGACAAATGCGCAGATATCGACAACCCAAGGCGACCATCGGGGTAGTACCAAAGCCGAAACTTTCAGCCCCCAGAATCGCTGCCTTGACAACATCCAGACCGGTTTTCAAGCCGCCATCTGTTTGCAGACGGACCTTACCTCGCAAATCATTCCCTCTGAGCGTTTGGTGTGCTTCACTCAAACCCAACTCCCAAGGTGAACCTGCGTAACGAATAGAGGTTAAAGGACTTGCAGCAGTACCGCCATCATAACCTGATATGGTGATCAGATCGGCATAGGCTTTGGCAACACCCGCTGCAATCGTACCCACACCTGGCTCAGAAACCAGCTTCACGGAAATCAAAGCATCAGGATTAACCTGCTTCAGATCAAAAATTAATTGCGCCAGATCTTCAATCGAGTAGATATCGTGATGCGGTGGCGGTGAAATCAAGGTCACACCCGGCACTGAATAACGCAGAGTAGCAATCAAATCATTCACTTTGCCACCCGGTAATTGACCACCCTCGCCCGGCTTGGCTCCCTGAGCAATCTTTATTTGAATCACATCCGCACTACTCAGATAGTGTGGTGTCACCCCAAAGCGGCCAGACGCGACCTGCTTTATTTTTGAGCGCTTTTCAGTACCGTATCTGGCGACATCTTCACCACCTTCACCGGAGTTAGAACGGCCACCTAAGCGATTCATCGCAACGGCCAGCGCTTCATGCGCTTCTGGCGATAATGCACCAAGAGACATAGCTGCGGAATCAAAACGAGGAAAAATGGCTTCAACCGGCTCAACATCAGTTAAGGGAATTTCTTTAGCGTTCTCACTGAAACAGAATAAATCACGCAATGTCGCAACCGGACGATTGTTCACTAAATTTGCATACTCCTTGTAGGCAGCATAACTACCGGTTTCAACCGCTTTCTGAACTGTTTCAATAACATCCGGATTAAATGCATGATATTCCTGACCATGCATATATTTTAATAAACCACCTGGCTGTATCGTTTTACGTGCTTTAAAGGCTTCCGTTGCTAATAATGTCTGTTCAAACTGGAAGTCATCAAAATTTGCACCCTGAATACGACTGGATACACCTTTAAAGCAAAGTTCAACGATTTCATCAGACAAACCAATGGCTTCAAATAGCTGTGCACCGCGATAAGAAGCAATTGTTGAAATGCCCATTTTAGACAGTATTTTCAACAAACCTTCGCCGATACCTTTACGGTAATTGTTTTTGGCCTCAATCGGATCCATTAACATTTCACCGGTTTTGATCAAATCATTCATTACCTGGTAAGAAAGGTAAGGGTAAACCGCCGTTGCACCAAATCCAAACAATACTGCAAAGTGATGAGGATCCCGGGCAAAGCCAGTCTCGACCACGATATTGGAGTCACAACGCAAGCCTTTTTCGACCAGATGATGGTGCACCGCACCTGTGGCCATAAACGCATTGATTGGCAACTTGCCCTGCTCTATATTTCTATCTGAGAGAATCATGACAACCTTGCCAGATTTCACAAACGTTTCGGCTTGCTGGCAGACATTATCAATGGCAGCTTTTAAGCCTTCCTCTTCCGTGTATTGCAGGTTGATCATGGCATGCTCAAACCCTTTATGATCAGCCAGCAGACTACTGAATTTGGCAGGGGTCAGAACAGGCGTAGCCAATATCAAACGTTTGGCATGCTCGGAAGTTTCTTCAAAAATATTGTGCTCACGCCCGATACAGGTTTCGAGCGACATCACGATGGCTTCTCGCAATGGGTCAATCGGCGGATTGGTCACCTGAGCAAACTTTTGACGGAAATAATCAGCCACCGAACGAACTCTCGATGACAAGACCGCCATCGGCGTATCATCACCCATGGATCCTACGGCTTCCTGACCACTTTCGGCCAGGGGACGCAAGATCTGGTCACGCTCTTCAAAAGTCACCTGGAACATTTTCATATACGTTTTCAGGGTGTCAGGATCCATTGGCTTGAACGCGTCATGCTCTTTATCCAGAGTCGCCTCAATACGCACCGCATTATCTTTCAACCATTTTTTGTAGGGATGTGCTGACTTCAGACGACTGTCGATGTCGTGAGTATGCAGTAATTCGCCCGTTTTTGTATCAACCGCAAGAATCTGGCCCGGACCAACACGGCCCTTTGCAACGACATCATCAGGCGAATAAGCGTAGGTACCAATTTCCGAGGCAAGGGTAATATAGCCATTTTTGGTAATAACCCATCGACTCGGTCGCAGACCATTACGATCCAGCAAGCACACAGCGTAACGGCCATCTGTAAGCACCAGGCCGGCAGGACCATCCCA
>JBFHPN010000519.1:0-2480 GCA_041592735.1 Oleiphilaceae bacterium
ACGCTAATATGCATCAGCACCGCTCCCCAAATGCTTTGCATTCGCTGATAGGCCAGCCCATAAAATACGCCTGCCAAGGTCGCAAATAAAACCAAGGCTAAGCCCCCTGCAAAATGTGCGAGTCCAAACAGACAGGAGGCTAAAAGAATACTCAAGGCAGCACGCCCACTCCCTTGCACACTCTCAAACACATACTGTTGGATGAGCCCTCTGAAAAAAATCTCTTCTGCCATCACCGTAAACACGAGATTAGCAAAGATAAAACCAAGCGTGAATGTACCGATTTTAAAATCTAGCTGAATACCTGCCGAGTAAGCGGTAAGTGCAAGCAGACTCGGGCCAATCAGCAAAAGCGGATAGTGTTGTTTGAAACTGGCCGATCGTAGCCTGGGAAAACGCACAAGAGGTAACAGGATTAACCCCACCAGCGCCTTGTTAAGGCCACCATAAAGCAGCCATTCACCACTCAAGCCTGAAAGCGTATAGTGTGCAACCGGGCCAAGGTGAGTAAAACCCGGTAGCCACCTTAAAACAATGGCCAGTGCCACTAGCACTGAGCTGATTCTTAAGTGCCAACGAAATCGACTAACTTGATTCGCCAGTAGCACCAAGAGCATCAGACTCGCATAAGAAAAAACGGCCTGTGCCTGTTCCGTCAGGACGGCATAACTGAGTATAAATACCAATGCGGGCACACACTGAAAAAAACCATAGGCACGTAATCCAATCGTTAAAAAATACAGTACAAGGATTAACAGCCCCAAGGCAATTAGTTGTGAATATGCATCCATACTGGCTACCTATTAAAAAGATACATCCTATCTTAGCCGTGCGACGTTCGCTATGATCTGTATTTGCGGGTCTGATTGAATGCCGTTTTAAACAGCTCAACCCTAATGGCGGAATAATGAAAGCGAAACGATTAAACCAAATCAGTTTGATTCTTTGTACGCTGTTGCTCTCGAGTTGCAGCACCTTCAGCTTTATCTTCGAACGGCTGGACTGGTTTACAGTGTGGCGCCTCGACAGCATGTTTGATTTATCCTCTGAACAAAAGGAACAAGTTCAACCTGATTTAGTGGCACTGCAAACCTGGATGCGTAAAGAAGGCTTTCCTCACATCATCACTAAACTGGAAGGCGTGATCCATCGCTGGGAAAATAACGAAGCTGAAGAGGCCTACCTTTACCTGATAAGCGCCATGCAAGAGATCAATCGTCTGCACTTGAACGCCATGCGGCAAGGCATTATCCGTTTCAGTTTAACCCTTAATGAGCGCAATGCCGTGCATTATCGAAGTTACACAGAAGACAAACAGGACGACTGGTTTTCTGCCACCAAATCGCTTGAGGCGCGAATAGAGGATGAAGTAGAGCGCCTGGAAGAATGGTTTGGGCATCTGCATGATCAGCAAGTGATACTCATTGAAAGGCATGCCTCGCTGCAGGCAAACGAGCGACAGATACGCATCGAAAACCTGGCGAGCTGGCGCGATGGCTATCTGAATGCTGCTTTGAACCGTGATGTCGCGTTACTTAACGCCTGGCTCGATGACCTGAGTCTTTTCTGGACGGCTGACTACATACAATTAAAACAACATAATGAACAACAGAGACAAGCCCTGGTGTTTGCACTATTCCCAACCCTCACGGATAAGCAAAAGCGACATGCCCGTGAACATGTCGAGAACTGGATCGAACAACTCCAGGATGTGCTATAAACGGATAAGGACGCTCTGGTTTTGCGTCCTTACCTTCCTTGGTTTTACGTTCTTATCTGCCTTACTCGTACCTTGCTGTTACTAAAAATAGCCTTCGCGTTTTTTCTTTTCCATGGATCCTACCTGATCATTATCCAGCGTCCTGCCCTGTCGTTCACTGCCTTTGCTTTGCAGAATTTCCTGAATAATAGACGCCGTGGTTTTCGCCTGACTCAGTTCGGCACCGGTTTGCGGATAACACCCAAGAGTACGGAAACGGATCGAGCGTTCCGCCAGGCTGTCACGTTCAGAGGGTTTGAGAAACGGCAGCATGCGCTCATCATCCAGCGCAAAAATAAGCCCGCTATCTTCGTCAATCCAGCTCAAGCGATTAGCCGAATAATACAAAGGCACAATATCAATATTCTCCAGCATGATGTATTGCCAGATATCCAGTTCCGTCCAATTGGACAAAGGAAAGACCCTGACCGATTCGCCTTTCTGTATCGTGGTATTGTAAATCGACCATAGTTCGGGCCTTTGATTCTTTGGGTCCCAGGCGTGGTGTTTGTCGCGCACCGAGAATATCCGTTCTTTGGCACGAGACTTTTCTTCATCCCGGCGCGCGCCCCCTAAGGCCGCATCAAACTTATGGATATCCAAAGCCTGTTTGAGTGCCTGGGTTTTCATATGATCATTATATTTTACCGAGCCGGAACGTATCGGATGTATCCCGTCTTCAAGTGCTCGCTGGTTGGTATGCACGACGATACGCAAGTCA
>JBFHPN010000520.1:0-2463 GCA_041592735.1 Oleiphilaceae bacterium
CAGCCCCGTAAAATAAATGCTGATCTGCCAGACGCAGGTATTCTGGTGCCGGTGACCCGTGACCCCTTGCAGCCTAAAATTGTGTTGACGCGCCGCGCCGAACATTTAAACACACACAAAGGTCAGGTCGCATTTCCGGGCGGCAAGCGGGATGATACTGATTTATCGCTTAGTTTTACGGCCTTGCGTGAGTGTCATGAAGAAATAGGCGTACCGCCTGAAAACGTAGAACTGATTGGACGTCTTAGCCAGGTTGTGTCGCTGCATGGTATTCTGGTTAGCCCCTTTGTCGGCTTGATAGAAGATGATTACCCGCTGGTGCCGAATCCGGAAGAATTAGACAGTATCTTTAAAGTACCCGTTCAATTTTTTCAACAGGCAGCGCCTGTGCGTCGAGATAAAATGACCTATAAAGGCATGGCACTATCGGTACCGAGTTATCATTTTGAGGCAGAGGGAGAAACCTATGAGATTTGGGGCTTGTCGGCCATTGTGGTTGTAGAGCTGATGAATCTTGCCTTCGGAACACAGATCAGTATTTTTGATGAACCTTACAAGCTGGCATAGAAGAGCAGTTTGGGGTCAAGGTGTAGTGGTTTGATGAAGAGGAAAGTCGTGTGATCTATAAAATTGGTGAGCGTCAGGTGAGTTATCTCGGGGTTCCGGCCTTTATCGCGCCCGACGCGAGTGTGATCGGTTCTGTGGAAATTCATCAAAATGCCAGTATCTGGTTTAATGTGGTGATTCGGGCAGATAATGATCAGGTCATCATTGGTGAGCAATCCAATATCCAGGATGGTTCCGTACTTCATATTGATCCGGGTTATCCTTTGATGATAGGGAAGGGTGTGACTGTCGGGCATAAAGTAATGCTGCATGGCTGCACCATTGGTGATAACAGTTTAATCGGAATCAATTCGGTGATTTTAAACGGGGCTAAAATCGGGAAAAATTGTTTGATCGGTGCCAATACACTGATCCCCGAACGCATGGAGGTACCGGATGGCAGTATGGTTCTCGGTAGCCCGGGAAAAATCAAGCGTATGTTAACGCCAGAAGAAATTAACAAGCTGGGTTTAAGTGCCGCGCATTATGTAGCACAGGCGCAGCGGTATCGGGATGAGCTGAGTGAAATCTGAAACCGGTTTCGTGAAATAGCGTAGTAATTAGGTCGATTATGTCAGAATACAAGCAAAATGAAGTACCCTCTCCCTGCGTCAGTATCTGTGCCTTGGATATGAATGATGTCTGTGTTGGATGTCATCGAACAGGTGATGAAATAACCCGCTGGTGGTGCATGGATAAGGCAGAAAAACTGGCCACGCTTGAGCGCGCAAAAGAGCGCGAAAAGAGTGCCCTGCTATGATTTTCTTCTGTGTGTACAGCAGACACATTTTTTAAACGAAAAGAGCTTATTATGACGACAATAGGAACGCCTTTATCACCAACAGCAACTCGGGTACTGTTCTGTGGGGCAGGTGAGCTGGGTAAAGAGGTGGTGATTGAGCTACAGCGCTTTGGCGTAGAGGTTATTGCAGTGGATCGTTATGCCAATGCACCGGCTATGCAAGTGGCGCATCGGTCTTATGTTATCGATATGCTGGATCCGGCTGCATTGCGGGGGGTGATTGAGCAAGAAAAACCGCACTATATCGTGCCTGAAATAGAAGCAATTGCTACTCAGGAATTGCTCGCTTTAGAGCAGGAAGGCTATACCGTGATACCTTCGGCGCGGGCTGTGAATCTGACAATGAATCGTGAAGGTATTCGTCGACTGGCGGCTGAAGAATTGGGTTTAAAAACGTCGCCTTATCGCTTTGCCAGTTCCTATGAGGAATACCGGAATGCCCTTAAGGAAATAAGTTTACCGTGTGTGGTTAAACCCATCATGAGCTCCTCTGGAAAAGGGCAAAGCACCGTGCATTCAGATGAGGAAATAGACAAGGCCTGGTTTTACTCTCAGCAAGGTGGGCGCAGCGGTGCAGGCACCATCATTATTGAGGGGTTTGTCGAATTTGATTATGAAATAACCTTGTTGACCGTCAGGCATTCAGGCCACACAACATTTTGTGCGCCTATCGGCCATGTTCAGAAAAACGGCGATTATCAGCAGTCCTGGCAGCCTCAGCCGATGTCTGAACTTGCATTGAAAAGTGCTCAGAAAATCGCTCATCTGGTAACCGAAAATCTTGGCGGAAACGGCGTTTTCGGGGTTGAATTATTTGTAAAGGGCGATGAGGTCTTGTTTAGCGAAGTATCTCCGCGCCCTCACGATACGGGGTTAGTGACCTTGGTTTCCCAGGATTTATCCGAGTTTGCCTTGCATGCCAGAGCTATTTTAGGTTTGCCGATCCCGCTGATACAGCAACAGGGGCATGCGGCCTCCTCAGTGATTCTGGTTGCGGGCCAGTCTGATCAGGTGAGTTTTTCGAACCTTAGCGAAGCTTTGGCGCTGCCTGAAAC
>JBFHPN010000521.1:0-2461 GCA_041592735.1 Oleiphilaceae bacterium
TGTGCCATTTCGAGATGTTGCAAGGGTCCGATAGATTCACCAAACCAGCTGTCGTTACTGATCGTGAGCAAAAAATCGGAATCCCTGGCGAGCCTTGCGGCAAAGTCTGCATAAACCACTTCATAGCAAATATACGGTGCAAGCTTAAAGCTGAGTGCTTTCAGTAGGGGCTGCTCCGGCTCACCTGTGCGAAAATCTGACATGGGCAGATCAAAAAAAGCGATCAGGCCTCTTAGCAGATCCTGCAAAGGAACATATTCACCAAAGGGCACCAATTTCTGTTTGTGATAAACGCCATCGCCCATTCCAAAACTGGCAATACTATTGTGCAGAATCTGGCGGCCATCTGCCCCGATTTTACGGAAAGGCAAACCACTGATAAGGGTGGTCTGATGCTGTTTGGCGGCTTCGCTCATTTTATCAATAAATGGCAGGGCCTGATCATACAGGAGGGGAATAGCAGTTTCCGGCCAGACGACGATATCACTGTCCCAGTGTTCTGCCGTCATGGTTTCCAGCAGTTCAAGGGTTTTGAGCCGTTGGGACGGTTTCCATTTTTCTTCCTGGGGAATATTGGTTTGCAGTAAGGAAACTTTCAATACAGTCGCATTGCTTTGTGTCCAGGGAGTGGATTTCATGTCCGCACCCAGCAACCATATAACGCAGACGATACTAATAAACACCAGTTTAAGTAAGGTTTTCTTGGGGTGATAATGGGAACGAAAAGCGCGTTTTTTAGCAATTTTATGAGGCTTGATCAGCACGGGCAGACTTTTGAACGCAAGATTAAGCACAAAGTAGAGCGCCACGCCCGAGGCGACACTAAACGCGGTAAGTGCATAAACACCTAATACCGGAGCCCAGCCCGCTAAGGGTGTCTGCAGGTGGCCATAACCTAAAAATAACCAGGGGAACCCGGTAAATAAAAAGGTTCTTAAGAGATCGCCCAATACCCAGCAGGCCACAAATAAACTGCCATTCCAGAATTTAGAGGCCGTTTTCAGCTTTCCGTAGAGATAGAAGGTCAGGCCGGAAAACAGCGCCAGGCCCATCACGAAAATCAGGGTTAAACTACCGGCCAGAAAGGGTGGTGCATAGCCATAGGTATGAATGCTTACATAGACCCATGACGCGCCACTCCCAAATAAGCCGAGCCCAAATACCCAGCCATAAAAAAAGCCTTTAAATTTAGAGGACGGGGCATTTAATGCACGCGTCACGGCTAAGATAAGAGTGACAGACAGCGGCCCGAGATACCAGTGATTAAAGGGTGCCAGGCTAAAGGTTTGCATAACACCCGCAAGCATCAGCGCCAATACAAGAAACAGCTTCAAAAGGCGCGAACCTTCTGAAAGCACACCGTCTTTTAAGCTGTATTCATGTTTTGGAACAGGGGTCATACGCTTGAGCGCTTCTTGGTTTTGCTGACTTTTTCAAACTTCAATAAGCGCACACAGCGGTTGTCGGCATTCAGTATGGTGACTTTAAAACCGAACAAGGTTGTTTTTTCACCTCGTCTCGGTAAGCGTTCAAATTTTTTAATGACCAGGCCACCTATGGTATCAAATTCATCTTCGGGTAAATTAACCCCGAAATAATCATTGAATTCATCAATCGGCGTAAGCGCTTTGACATTGTATTCAGTTTTGGAAAGGGGCTTGATCATGGCTTCGTCTTCAAAGTCATGCTCGTCTTCAATTTCACCGACAATCTGTTCCAGAATATCTTCAATAGTGATTAAGCCAGCAATGCCGCCGTATTCATCCACCACAATGGCCATATGGTTTCGGTTTTGTTTGAATTCCTTAAGTAACTGATTCAAACGTTTGCTTTCAGGCACAATGGTGGCCGGCCGAAGTAATTCCAGAATTTCATTTTTTTTCAGGTTGCCGCGTAATGCCAAGGGCAACAAATCTTTCGCCAATAAAATACCCAGCACATCATCGGTTGAATCGCCAATCACCGGAAAGCGTGAATGCGCCGATTCGATAATTTCATCAATATATTCTTCTGGTGCCTGATTAGAGCGAACGGTGATCATTTGAGAGCGGGGGATCATCACTTCACGCACCTGCATATCGGTGACTTGAACGGCACCTTCTATAATGCCAAGTGAATCGGTATCGATAACGTTGCGTTGTTCGGCATCCCGGAGGATGTCCATAATATCCTGAAGTGATTCAGGTTCATCCGAAAAGGCTTGAGATAAACGTTCAAACCATTTTTTACTCGTCGGGGGCTTACTAGAATTGTCGTCGTTCATGGGAGAAGGTTAAACAATCTCTTAACTGATGCTCAAAAGGAGCGGACATTGCGTGAGCGCGAAGCATCTGCGCAGATTCAAGAAACGAAATATGAATTATTTAAGGCAGGGTTACAAGTAGGAAATGTAGGGAATGCGTCAAAATATGACGAAAGTTATCATTATCTGCATCTTGAGCTTCTCGGGGAGTAGACTCAA
>JBFHPN010000522.1:0-2457 GCA_041592735.1 Oleiphilaceae bacterium
ACTGATCGCATCCAGTGATTCTTGTTTGGCTGAGTCAATAAAGCCACACGTATTAATCACAACGACATCGGCATCATCGTACGTCGGCACTACCTCATAACCTTCAAGCCGTAACTGAGTCAATATGCGTTCAGAATCAACCAGCGCCTTGGGACAACCCAGGCTAACCATACCAACCCGCTTCGCTGCATTCGCTTTCTCTATTTGCTGACTCACTAACCTACCTTCCCGACACATAAAAAAGAAAGAATTTTAGCATACAAGCTGCTGCGCTTGTTGCGTTTTTATTCCACATTAAAACAATCGTAAAATCATCCCGAAATGATGCCTCAAATGAATTTTAATATGTGGAATTTTGCTACTATTTTCTAAGCTACTATTTATATGGACAGTCACATTATCTTATATGGACAGTCACATTACCCTTTAGTGAAGAATTAAAAGAGAATTAAAAGAGAGAATTAAAAGGACAGTCACTTTAAAGTTTGTTTTAAGAAACATGACTAGCGGAAACCGGAACATCCCTTCGACAAGCTCAGGGAGCGGCATTTGGAGTATTTATAAGTGATAACATATATAGGGACAGTCACTTTATATCCTTTATAAGGACAGTCACTTTAGCGAAAGATTTTGTTAAACCCAGATTTGTAATGCATTGATTTCACGAGACAAAGCAGGAAATACACCTTGGAATTTTCAGGCATCTATTTAGTCGAACTGCTGACCCTGGTATTGGTATTACTTGCCATATACAGAGTCTATCGTGCGCAATTAAGTGAGTGTTCGATTGCGCAGACAATTCCACCAGATACTGCGGATCGGTATTTAGAAAGCACGCCCAAAAAGCCCACTGTAAGTAATGAACGCAGCACAAATGTTGCTTTGGAGGCTAAGCTAAGCACCCGCACACTGAATGAATCTGGCAATAGAACAGCCAACATTTCAACATCTAAACAGATCCCCCAGCTAAACGATTGCACACCCTCATCAGGCAGCCAGGTTTTGAGTACTAGCACCACTATGCGTGCTGAAAAAACCCACGCGCTGAAGCACTATATTGCAGATTTCTTTTAATGAGCCCTAAAACCAAAAAAGCATCTATAGAAACCTGTCATTTCTGAAGTGCTTTTATCTATCCTCGGTGTTAAGATACTCAGCGTTAATTTAGCTTGTTTCCTGCCCGATACTTCAGGCAATTCAGGAACTGTCTTTTTGCTTTAGGTTAAATATTTCCGTGCTTAAAACACTCTCTGCCTTACAATCATTGAACACAAAATCTTTTTATCTCTTACTACTGATAGTAGTGAATGTAGGCTCTGCGGAGGCTGAACTCAGTTCTGAATCGTCCTGGTATCAAATTGAATATATTATTTTTCAGCACCTGAAAACAGATGCTCATGTGCTGCGCTATGAAGACACCCCCTATCCCAAAAAAAATACTAAAGAATACAGTTATTTGACAAATAACCCTACCCCGATATCCGCCAACCAATACACCCGCCTGTCGTTGTCTTCTATGAAGCTGGCAGATGCGGTTAAACATCTCAAGCGAAGACGAGACATCAAACTCCTGGATTACGCGGCATGGGTTCAACCATTAATTGCGAATACGACGCCACCGCCACTTAAAATATCTTATGAGATCAATGAAAAAACATCGCTATTCGGGGAGCTGCAAATAAAACGATCACGCTTTACACACGCTGAATTTGAATTATTTATGGCAGACCGTGTTTATTTCAAACATCGCAATATTAAAAACTGGTTGTTGTCAGCTCAACCTATGTTTTCAGTGGTCAATATTCTCAGCCCGATTCAGCAGCCCTTAGCGCTAAACGAAAGTAATGAGCTGGCTGAAGTGTTTTTTAATATTCATTATCTACGCGAATCAAGACGCATCAAGCAAGATGAAATACATTACCTGGATCACCCGGTATTAGGCGTCATTGTGACGATAAGTCCAGTTGAAGCACCCGCCTACAGCGAGGCAAATCAGGTGATTAATTTCAATGTCCCCCAGTGAGCTTGAGCCCAAAATATGGGTAGATGCAGATGCCTGCCCGGTAGCCATCAAAGAAATGCTGATACGGGCGGCTAAGCGCACCGGCATTCAATTAACTTTTGTCGCCAACCAGAGCATTAGCCTCCCGCCCGCGCACAACATCAAGTCTATTCAGGTGAGTAGCGGGTTTGATGTAGCAGACAACTGGATTGTGACACAGACACAAAGCGGAGATCTGGTTATTACACAAGATATTCCACTAGCAGATGAAGTCATTTCAAAAGGAGCCCTGGCAATCGGACCTCGAGGCCAGATTTATACTCGGGAAAATATTAAATCACGCCTGAATATGCGTGACTTTATGGAAACCATGCGCTCAAGCGGTATTCATAGCGGCGGGCCTGCCCCGTTGAACCAGCAGGATAAACAGAATTTTGCTAACCAACTTGATCGCT
>JBFHPN010000523.1:0-2452 GCA_041592735.1 Oleiphilaceae bacterium
AGCTAGAGCAGCCAACCCACCTAACTGACCGGATACTTTCATGCCTGAACTATCAGAAGCAGGTGCTAGCAGGGCTTCAGATTTGTAGATATCCGGTAGAGATTTGGCATAAAGCAAACCACCTACAGCAGATACCAAAGTAACAACAATAATCAACCATTTTCCCTGCCAGATAGCTGAGATAATTTCGCGCAAATCGATTTCATCGCTTGCCACTGCATTATGGTTTGGGTTATGAGTTTGTCGCTGTTCCAGATTGGACACGCATTTTCCTAATGATAATTAAATTAATAAGTATTATTTGGTGCAGGTTAGTTAACCCTTCTTTATTGGAGGGGTTATTTTATTACTTACAAACTACCCACAGCCGCTGCACCTAGCGCGATTTGATAGAAGATCTGGCTCATATCACGCCATAGAATAACCTGATCAACTTTCTCTGCATCCAGCGGAACGACAATGGTATCCCCCGGCGACAATTTCTGGTTATTGCTGGCAAACCAATTGCTCGATTTCGGTATCATCACACCGCCATTGGCTTTGATAATATAGATTTTATCTTCATCGGCTTTATTGGTTAGCCCGCCGCTGCGTTCAATATAATCCCAATAAGACATATTAGTTTCATATACCTGTGAAATCGGCAGCTGGACTTCTCCAACAATAGTGATGGAATTTTTTATCTTAGGAACAACTAATGCATCCCCATCTTCTAACGAAATAATATAATCATCTTTGTTGGCGATTACTTTTTCTAAATCAATGACTAACCTTCCTGTGGCACGAGTTTCTTTCAACTTTCCGAGTAATTTTTGAGCCTCACCTACTTCAAGATTTCCACCCTTGTTCATACTCGTTTGATAGTTAACAGCAGTAAGCTCAGCCTTGGCAATATCAGCCTCCAGCCTAGCCTGCATCTCTGCCAGTTGTTTGGCCTGCTGCTCTCTCAAGGCAACGCGGGTAAACATGGCGCCTGGCGCATAGGCAAACTCGGTTAGCCCACCGGCGCGCTCTATAACGGTTGCCAGGGTATCGCCTTTATTAATGGCATAAACACCGGGGAAGCGTACTTCTCCACCCAGGGTCACTTTATTGCTTTCTGACCAGTTAGGGATGGTTTTGATTTGCAGCACATCTCTGGATTTTACCGGTGTACTTAACGAAGCTGCATCGGATAGATCCAGATTCAGCCGGCTTTCTTTTAAGGTTTGCGCAACATCATATTCGGTGCGGTTCAGTTCTGCATAGAGCTGGAAGGCGCGTTCTGTTAAGCCTCCGGCAGCGGTAATGAGGTTTTCAACCGTCATGTTTTCTACGAGAGGATAAGCACCTGGAAAACGTACATCGCCGGAAATCAGCACCTCTTTGGATGCATCATTAATGGCTGCTTGTGCACGCAACTCTTCAACAATCGCGTTTATGGCTGCTTTTCTATCATCATCTAATTTGCTGAAAAAGATGATTCGGTCCTGGTCGTGCAGTAATGGGTCAGCTTCTGTTCCCTTTGCAGCTAGTGCAGCGGACAAACTAAAACCTATCACATCCAAGCTGCGATTCGGCATCATGTAACGTTTGATAAGTGCATAATCCAGATCGGCCTTGGCTTTTAAATAATCGACACTGGGCACTAAATCTGAAACTCTAAGGCCTTCGCTCCAGTTGTAGGCTTGGGCACGCTCTATATGCCCTGAAACATTGACAACCTTTTTCACTTTTTCAAGTACTTTGGGCAGGGTTAGAACATCGCCATCATAAAGCGGGCTGGAAAATGCACTCTGGCTGCTTAAATCAACGTTAACCAGAATACGATGACCTTGCTTTTGTATTCTGTTAATACTGGCCGCTTTCGGGTAAGCAGAAGGCAGCATGCCCCCTGCAAACTGGATCAGATCCTTGAGCGCTTCGCCTTCCTTCAGCTCGTAATATGCCGGGCGACGCACTTCACCTTTAATACCGATGCGCGAATTAACGGGAGGGATGAACACCACATCGCCAGACCGCAGCTGCGCGTCATTGCGGGTATCACCTTTTAACAGCAAATCATATAAATCGAGGGTTTGGATGAGCTTGCCCTGGCGCTTTAACTGAATATTTCGTAGGGAACCCAACTCGGAAACCCCGCCACTCAGCACCAGCGCATTGGTTATGGTCGATAAGGCACTCACCACATAAGAGCCCGGCAAAAAGGCTTCGCCTAGAACAAACACACGAATCGAACGTAACTGCCCCATCGCGACACTGGCTTTTACGCCAATCATCTTTTGATCAATCGTTTTGACGATTTTTTCTTTGGCTTCAGAAAAGGTTAAACCCGCTAGACTGATCGGGCCGAGGTCCGGAATATAGGACTGCCCTTCCTGGCTGATGACCAGCTCAAAAAACTGGCTTTGTTTGCCATATAAATTGACTTTTAGGGAATCGCCCGGGCCCAGCTGGTAATCATCGGAGACGG
>JBFHPN010000524.1:0-2444 GCA_041592735.1 Oleiphilaceae bacterium
CATCTCATCCCAAACATGTTGAAGCTAAACGCCAATACGCCAAATGGTACAATGGTTATCATATAGTCGTTTCAAAAGTGGAGCGCTCTTATGGTGACAACGCGTTTGAACATATTACCCCGAATGTCCGGAAAAAAAATGTCTGACAACTCGTTCAAACAGGATTGCGTAAAACTGTCAGCGCTCAGCGTCTGGGTATCCAAGCCCAGATAAACTGACCATTCACAGGTTCCATTCCGGTTTCATCCACCACCCGCGTCTCAACCACCAACTCCCCTTTATCACTAGTGGCAATTAAGCCCCTTTGTGCTTCTGTTAGCCATGCTGTTGCCGTCAAGCCACCCTGCATACGTTTCGGGAAGTTGAATTGAACCGACTTTAACACCGGTAAACAATGTTCCTGAACGTTCATGCCCATAATAATTCCGGATGCCGTTTCTGCATGCAGTATCGCCATAGCCGCCGCAATGGTGCCAAAATGGTTTCTGATTTTTTTGTGATTTGGTAAATACAGTTCAACTTTTTCATCACTTATCGACACCACCTTGATACCTGCTGTACCAAATATTTTGATGAAGGCACCCAAACCGCGCGATAAAACCGCTCTGCGCACGGGTCCCGGCAGCCGATTAACCTTCTGAATTAACTGTGAAGCCCTGTTATGCATTGGCTATATCTCCGCGCTAACTGTTAGTAAATAAGCACCCTGAATTTTGCCTTGATCAGGTAATAGCTTGGCACGTAAAAAACATTAACATACGCTCGAGTTAGATACCTGCACCCTCAAGAAAGAACATCACTTTAACGTGTAGCGCAGGAGAGATTCATTAACCTAGGTTATCAGAGAGAATAATTAACATGATGCTGTTCACTTTTTTGCGCAGGAACTGATGGATATAAATGGGTAACTCAAAATGATGGCGCAGTAATCAGGGGCTATTCATTTGAAAGTTTGGTTTTGATTCTGGAAAGCGAAACAGGCTCCAAACGCAGATATGACGCTAAATGATATTGCGGTATTCTTTTTAATAACCAAGGTTCATTTTCCTGAACCCACAGATAACGCTCTTCTGCCGTGCCTGTTAATAGCGTTGCTTCTCGTTGTTCATTGCGTATAAAAAGTTCTTTCGTGGCGCCATGCAGAATACGCTCCAGATCACCTTCAAACCTTAGATTTTTATAGGGGAATCGAAGCAAAGTACAAGGTTCAATGGCTTCAATATTAAACCTGATAATCTTGTCGGTATAAAAGGCGCTTAATGAGCCTATTATCTGCCCCTCCCTGAAAAAAGCCTTGTTACGTTCCTTGCCGACCTCAAGGTTATAAAAATAACGCACACATCCCTCAACAATGATATAAAACGCATTCGTGAGAGTGCCTGCACGCAACAAGGTATCACCACTGGATAAGGTCACAACATCAGCCAGCTCGATAAGGCGGGCTTTGGTTTCTATATCTTGCAAAGAATAATTCTGGAAGACGCTTGCAACAATTGCTTCAATCTTATTCATGTCATTTTCCAATAAAATCTAAGGGTCTCTGAACGTTTTGTTGAACATAAATAATCTTATTTGAATATAGTCTATTTTGTCGGAGGCGCTGCTTTTGATGAGTGAAGGTTAAGGCTGATAAATTTAATAGCGAGATCTTTATCATAAAATGATGCTCAATAATTGAGGCCGTTAACATAGGTTAATGACTCTGTTTTTCTTAATCACTAAATTGGAATCCTATGCGATTGAACGCTCAAGACAGGAAAAATGAATGCTGGTTTGCTGAGGAGATTATTGCCCAATCGCAGTTTTAAGGCATGTCCGGCTGTTTATGAACAATTGGTGATAAGAATGAAAATGATAAAACTGATGAAAAGACTTTGCATATTTGTCCCTCTGCTTGCCCTGACTCAACCACTAAGTGCCGCGCCTGAATATGGCAAACTCTATGAAACACAGATTCAAAAGGACATTGTATACCGCAGCGCACAGCAGCTAAGAAACAACAACGCCGAAACGATCAATCTGAAACTGGATTTATACCAACCCATTGGAGTTAACGGGAAATCCCCGTTGATTATCTTCATTCATGGCGGCAGTTTTACTCAGGGAAGCAAAGAAGCAGCCTATGCAGTAGAGATCTCATCTAAGCTCGCCCAGAGAGGTGCCGTTGTCGCGAATATTAACTATCGCCTTGAACAGAAATCAACATTGAAATATGTGAAAGGCAGATGGGTACGTACTGATGATGTTACACCCATTCATAATGATCCACGCTTTACCGAACTCGTTCAACTGGCTCAACAAGCCAATGAACTTGGCTATTTTGAATACCCTAACGGTGTTATCTCAGCGCTTGAAGATACTCTCTACGCTTACGACTTTTTACTGGAAAACGCATCAGTCTATAAAATCGACGCACAGCGCATCGGTGTTTGGGGCGTATCTGC
>JBFHPN010000525.1:0-2437 GCA_041592735.1 Oleiphilaceae bacterium
CCGCCGGGGGGGCATTGGTGCACGCTTTCAAGATCTAAGCCCTGCTCTGGCAGATGCATTTAACCTGACAGGTGATCAGGGAACCTATCAGGGCGCCCTAATCACCAGCATCCTGTCTGAAAGCTCTGCAGATAAAGCGGGTTTGCAAACAGGCGATATCGTCATTAATGCCGCGGGCCGACGCATCACCAATGCCAGTGATATCAAGAATCGTATTGGTTTATCTTCAATCGGAGAGAATCTTGCGCTAACACTTATTCGAAACGGTAAGCTACTAACTAAAACGGTAGAAATAACCCCCATCCCTGTTCCAGAAGCCAGAGGAGAACTGATTTCTCCGTATTTGAGTGGCGCTCAGCTGATCGATGTCATTCCCAGCGATCAGGAGTCCTCTGTGGGAATTCGTATTAAAACATTGCTTAAAGGCTCAACGGCCAGTCAATTAGGGTTTGAGGCGGAAGATATCATTTATGGCGTCAACCGCAGCCGTATCCATAGTATCGAAGAGCTGAAGCGTTATCTTAATCAACGGACTGTCCAGGCTTTTAAGATAAGACGGGGTTATGAAGACTTCATCATATACATACGTTAGGCAAATCCGCCCGGATAATCTCCGGGCAGCAGTTCAGGCCTGCTGCTAATTGAAAGCCCGGAGATTAGAACAACGGCACTAACTGGCGTTCAAGACGCCTTTCTGCGCGCCAGCCAACTGGGTTTTTTAACCCCTATCTTGGCGAAACCTTCATTTAAAGTCATCGGATGCACGAGATCCATGTAATCGGATAAGCGCATTTTAATTACTTCATGATGATTGCCGGCGCGAAAGGCAATATCGCTTTCATCATCGAAGCCTTCATACATATATACCGGGACATCATAGAGATTGCCAAAGGGAGGCATGGCACCTACTTCACACGAAGGAAAACGATCTTTGAATTCTTCCTCACTGGCAAGCGCTACCAGTTCAGTGCCCATTGCGTGCATGAAACGATCCCATCGAATTCGGCAAGAAGCAGGCAAGACAATCATAGACATACAGCCATCCAGATTCACCATGACTGTTTTTGCCATTTGATCACCTTTGATATTGATTCGTTCAGCAATTTCTTTCGCTGTATATGCGACAGAATGCTCGATAGAGACATACTTGACCTGATGCTCGTCGAGATAATCTTTTAATGTTTTGACTGGCATATTCAAACCCTCACAACTAAAAAATTGGATTGTTCGACACGCCCCTACCTGATTATGAACACGTCAATTTCGTGTTTTCACTATCGTGCCCGAACAACCTGCTACTAAACACAATTTGATTTCTCTTCTAAGACAGTTCTGTTTAGTTTTGATGGCATTCATTTATTATTTAAATGCCCTTACACTTACAGCCTCGTCTATTTCCGCTGATTTTTCCAACAAAAAAGCGTCACTATTACATTTGTTTGCATTTTTCTATATGCGGTTACGTAGCCTTGCTGAAAAAGGATCAAAAAAAAACGGCCGAAGCCGTTTTATGTCTATGCAAAATTAAGCGTTGTGAATATGCACATCGCGCTGTGGGAATGGAATACTGATCCCTTCTGCATCAAAGGTTTTCTTGACGGTTTCAATCATATCAAAATAGACACCCCAGTAATCTGGCGTATTAACCCATACTCTGACTTTGATATTCACAGAACTATCTGCCAGCGCTTCAACCGCTATAAGGTGTGCAGGATCTTTCAGAATACGTTTTTCAGCAGAGACCAAGCCTTCAAGCACCGATTTAGCCTGATCTATACTGTCGCCATATCCAATGCCGAAAGAGAAGTCGATACGTCGGGTATCCTGCTGATTAATGTTAATCAAACTGCCATTTGAAAGCGGGCCATTTGGAATAATCACCACACGATTGTCACCCGTGGTCAGAATAGTATTAAAAATCTGGATTTGTTTGACCACGCCCAGATGACCTTGGGCTTCGATCACATCACCCACTTTAAAGGGTTTGAACAATAAAATCAGAACACCGCCAGCAAAGTTCGCCAGACTGCCCTGCAAGGCCAGGCCGACTGCCAGACCCGCAGCACCTAGCACTGCTATAAAGGAGGTCGTCTGGATGCCCACCATCGATGCCACCGCAATAAACAGCATCAGTTTGAGTAACACGGAGACCAGGCTGCTCATGAAAGAGGCTAAACTCGGATCCGCTTTAGCGGCAAAGTGCACACTGGTTTTATTGACTAATTTCTTGATAATCCATAAACCGATTATTAATGTAAAAATGGCCAACAGTACTTTAGGACCATAGTTAATCAATGCTTCGAAAATTATCTCCACATACTTCGACGCTTCTTTTACACCTTCATCTAAATTTTCCATATTCATTCCCTAGTTAACTGGTTTATTCTTTATAATGGTTTTCTGCTTAGACAATCAAAGTGATCCTGTTATAGTCATC
>JBFHPN010000526.1:0-2429 GCA_041592735.1 Oleiphilaceae bacterium
AATCATATGGGGAGAGCTGGCCGGAAAGTGAAAATCTGCAATGGCCACCTGAGGCTTGCCCTTATTATTAAGCCAGGACAATTCATAGCCCGTCCAAATGTCTTCTCCCTGAAAAGGCAGGTTTTCGCCAAGTTCAAGTGTTTGCCGGTTTTGCTGACGAGCAAGCGGAAACAGTAAATCGGGACTATAGGCCCGGGAATAATCCGTTGACTTTCCTAATAAAGTCTTCGATACATCATTCATGTCATGCTTACTCTTTTATCATGCCTTGTAATCGTGTTAGAAAAACGCATCCCTTGCAGCTGGTTCATGCACGAATCCCTTTGCCTTTATTCAAAAGATAGAGCGCATAACTGAAACCAACCACAATAAAGCCGATGATCATCAGGTAAGATACCATGATATCCACATCGCTCACCCCGAGAATACCGTATCTGAAAGCATTCACCATATATAATATCGGATTGAATTTGGATACAAACTGCCAAAGTTCGGGAAGCAGGCTGATACTGTAAAAAACACCGCCCAAATAAGTCAACGGTGTCAGTACAAAGGTGGGCACGATCGAGATATCATCGAATTTGGTCGCAAAAACAGCATTAATAAACCCGCCTATCGAAAACAAAATGGCCGTTAGCAGCACGGTTGTGGCTGTAATCCAGGCATGCTCAAGATTCAACTGGGTAAAACCGAGTGACATCAGGGTAACAATCAAACCCACGGCCAGGCCTCGCGCAACTCCCCCCATCACATAACCTGAGAGCACGACCCAGTTAGGTACAGGTGAAACCAACAGCTCTTCGATACTGTGTTGAAACTTCATACCAAAAAATGAGGACACCACATTGGAATAAGAATTGGTAATGACGGACATCATAATCAAACCGGGCACAATGAATTCCATATAATCAAACCCGCCCATATCTCCGATACGCGAACCGATCAAATTGCCAAAAATCACAAAATACAACGCCATCATAATTGCAGGCGGTAAGAGCGTCTGAATCCAGATGCGCATAAATCGCCGAATTTCCTTTATCAGAATGGTTGAAAATGCGATCCAGATTTGATGAGCATTCATACTAGGGTCCTTTTACTTAAGCGGGCTTGCCGGTTTCAACCAGATCCAGGAACAACTCTTCAAGTCGATTGGATTTACTGCGCATGCTGGTCACACGCCACTCAAATGGCTGCATTTTTTCAAACAGTTGATTAAGGTTCTGCTGCTTACTGATATCGACCTCTAACTGCCCTTCATTATTGATTCGAGTTTGGAAGCCTTCTATTTCAGGTGCCTGATTCAGAGGGGTATTAAGATCCAGCACAAAGGTCTCCAGGTTTAATTTTTTCAGTAGTTCTTTTTTGCTGGTGTTTTCGAGAATTCTGCCTTTGTCGATGATGGCAATATTACGACATAAGGCCTCCGCTTCTTCCAGGTAATGCGTAGTGAGAATGATGGTGGTGCCTTGTTTATTAATTTCCTTAAGGAACTCCCACATTGATCGCCGAAGTTCTATATCGACACCCGCAGTTGGCTCATCAAGGATCAATAATCTGGGTTTATGAACCAAGGCACGTGCGATCATTAAACGGCGTTTCATGCCACCCGATAACATCCGTGAAGGTACCGCTCTTTTTTCCCACAGGCCCAGCTTCTTCAGCAGAAAATCAGCATTTTCTGCTGACTGGGAAGCAGGTATTCCGTAATACCCTGCTTGCGTGATGAGGATATCCCTGACTTTTTCAAACTGGTTAAAATTAAATTCCTGCGGAACAACCCCCAAACAGGTTTTAGCATTCACCAGATCGGACGACAGATCATAGCCAAAAATTTTAACCTGCCCTTCAGTTTTATTCACAAGAGAGGAAACAATGCCCAGTGTTGTTGATTTGCCGGCACCATTTGGCCCAAGCAAGGCAAAGAAATCCCCCTGCTCGACCGAAAAGCTGACATTCTTCAGCGCCTCATGGCCATTGTCGTAGGTCTTGCTTAAATTATGAATATCTAATGCTTTTGTCATAAAAAGCCTGATTAGTGTGAGTATGAATAAACGGCTGCCCGGCTTCTCTAAGTAAGGCTTGATCTTGCAATTTCAAGAGAGTATCTGCTTACAATGCATCCGGATAATTCTTTTGATACACAGCTTGCCCCATTTTACGGATTTGAAACTCAATCATTTTTTCAAATGGCCGTAACAATAACTCACTCGAATGTTCACTATCCACTAGCGAGAGTACCATTGAAACTGCCTCGATCGTGGCCAGAGCACCGTCTTGTTTTGCTTGTCTGATCCGGTAACGGCTACTCTTTTGGTGCTTTACCTCCATTGAAGGCAGCGCATTCAGCCAAGGATTCAGCAGGAGTAACTCGCGGGTATTCCGCCAGGTACCGTCAAGTAATATGAGGCAGTCATAGCGCTTTAGCAAGC
>JBFHPN010000527.1:0-2429 GCA_041592735.1 Oleiphilaceae bacterium
AAAAAATACCTGAGTATTTTACATGGTCTTTATCGGATACACGAATTTTCTTTTTTTGCTTTGTAATGAAGGTAATTTAGTTGGGGAAATTTAAACTGGCGACATGAATCAGGTTCCCAAATGAAAAAAAACACTAGTCATATTCCCGTGGTGATTTTAGCAGCAGGTGAGTCGAAGCGCTTTGGTCAGGCTAAACAGTTGGCCGACTGGTTTGGTGAGCCCATGTTGAAAGCCGTGATTCGCTGTGTTGAATCATGCGGTATTTTGCCATTTATAGCGGTGGGTGCACATCGTCATCTGATTATGACGAATCCGGATTTTGAATTATTTTTGCCGCGCATGTTTGAAGTTCATCGCTGGGAAGAGGGCTTGTCTTCATCAATTCGAGATGCCGTTGATTACGTTTCACGACACACTCCACCAGGCGTCATCTTTTTGTTGGGAGATCAGCCCTTGATTGAAGCGTCTTATATTCAGCAGCTCATTGAAGAGGCGCAGGCAAACCCGGACAAACTGATTGCCACTGCATATTCAAAGGGTAGCAGTGGTGTGGGGGTGCCGGCGTATTTTCCAAAAGCATATTTCGAGGCATTGAAAAGGCTGAAGCGAGATCAGGGTGCTAAAAAAATCCTAGAAACAGGACATCCCAGGTTACTTCAGCCAAGGTTTATTCATGCAGATGTAGATCTGCTTATCGATGTTGATGAGCCGGATGATCTGGCGCTGGCGCGTCATATGGAAAAAAAGCGTTCCGCTTAAATATCCTTTAATTAAAGCCAATGATGGCAACCAGACCTATTGCAAAAATGGCGATGCTGACTGCCAGACCCATGCCGTACAATTTGTTGGTTTCCTGCCGGTTTTTTCGAATATAGCTCTCTATCGTTTGCGCGGCGATGTCTTCAGCCGTTTCGCGTGATGTCTCATGGGCTTGCTTGATTGCCTCGGTCTGAAGTTTTTGCCAGGTCTCTGTGTCCATAGACTGCACTGAGCTCAGGTAATCTTTTAATTCTTCCATTTGCACAGGGTCAAGGCCGGTATGTGCTTTACTGGCTAATAGATCATCTTTGAATTCATTTAATTGTTTGCTTAAGAAAAGACTGACTTCGGCGGCGACTTCTTCTTTAATCGATTCGGTTTTTTCATTAATTACTTGCGCATAATTATCCATGATCTCTTTCATGTGATCCTGTTGCTCGGATTTCGCATCATGAAGAATTCGTTTTAAGTGATCATACTGTTCATCAAATAAACTTGATAGAAGTTCATGTAGTCGGCTGTTGACGTTAGCTTTCACGGCAGAGCGCGCGACCTGCTCAATAATGTCGTTATTCAAGACTAACTGTTCTGTATTGCTGACGGTAGGAATATCTTTTAGTTCATTCGGCAGGTCTGTTTGCTGCATTTGATTCAGCTCTTGCTCTTCCTGTTGGCTGAGTGCAATAGAAATAGCTGGTTTTGGCAATGTTCCCTGTGCAATATCATCTCCAAGCCTGGTGATTAATTCATGCACACTTGAAGCTTCTGCAGGTTTGGTGAGTACACCATAAATGCCGTAGGTGACGGCATCTTCGGTAAATTCATCGGATTTTTTTGAGGTGCACATGATCACCGGAATATCCGAGGTTTCCGGATTGATTTTTATGGCTTTGGTAGCATCTACGCCATTCATGCCGGGCATCAGGTGGTCCATGAAAATGACATCCGGTTTCGGGTTCTCATTTAAAAAGCTTAAGGCCTCTTCACCAGATCCGACCATATCCACTTTAAGGTTGAGCTTTTCCAGTAATTTACTTAAGGCAAATCGGGCGACTTTAGAGTCATCTACCAGCAAAGCACTTTTAATTGTCATCATGGGCCTCGTTAATTTTTTCTTAATTCGTATACATTATAAATAATAAATGAAATGTTTGATTCGCTTACCAGCCATCCAGCTCCGGGCACTCGGTTGCACGGTAGCTCTTTTCTCGATAGCACACACCGGGTTCGGTTGAGCGAGCGGTAAATACTTCACCTTCGGGTGTTGTCAGTGTTGCTTTACCGAAGGGCTTGCCATCTTTAAAGGTGCCGGTAATCTTACTGCCATTAGGGTTCAGTATCTCACCATTACCGTGATACAAACCTTCTATAAACTGACCAACGTATTTTTTACCATTGGCATAAGTCTCGACACCTTTGCCATGAAACATGCCATTCGAAAAAGAACCTTCATAGTGGCCGCCATCGGGATAGGTGAGTGAGCCGTTGCCGTGAAACAGGTTGTCTGTGAAGCCGCCAACATAGAGCAATCCGCCTTTAGTGGTGAGAGAACCTTGGCCATTTAACACGCCATCAATCCAAAAACCGGTATAAATATCGCCTGTTGCTTTGGTTAGCGTGCCGTCACCATTGAATTTGTTATCACTCATTTCACCAATATAAGTGTCCCC
>JBFHPN010000528.1:0-2424 GCA_041592735.1 Oleiphilaceae bacterium
CAATCCGATATTATATATGGTGAATGCTTTCAGATACGGTATTCTCGGGGTGAGCGATGTGGATATCATGGTATCTTACCTGATGATCATAGGCTTTATTGTGGTTGGTTTCAGTTATGCGCTCTATCTTTTGAATAAAGGCAAAGGGATTCGTGCATGAGTCAGCTGCAAGGGATGCGTTTTTCTAACACGATTACAAGGCATGATAAAAGAGTAAGCATGACATGAATGATGTATCGAAGACGTTATTAGGCAAGTCAACGGATTATTCCCAGACCTATAGCCCCGATTTACTGTTTCCGCTTGCTCGTCAGCAAAACCGGCAAACCCTTGAACTTGGCGAAAACCTGCCTTTTCAGGGGGAAGATATTTGGACGGGCTATGAATTGTCCTGGCTTAATAATAAGGGCAAGCCTCAGGTGGCCATTGCAGATTTTCACTTTCCGGCCAGCTCTCCCCATATGATTGAATCCAAATCATTTAAATTGTATCTAAACAGTTTGAATCACGAGGTTTTCAAAGAGCATGAAGCGCTTGTCCAGGTTCTCGAAAAAGACTTATCCACTGCAGCAGGTGCGCCGGTAAGCGTGGTCTTACACAATGTGAATGTTCCCATGTTGACCACTGCTAACAGTGAAACCTGGGTATGTCTGGATGAGCTTGATATAACCTGCCAGGACTATACGCCAAACCCTGAATTACTGAGCTTTAGAAATGAGCCGGTGTCTGAGCGCCTTTATTCGAATTTACTGCGTTCCAATTGTCCGGTAACGGGGCAACCTGACTGGGCCTCGATTTATATCAGCTATTCCGGGCCGCAGATTGATCATGAAAGCTTGTTGAAATACCTGGTATCTTTTCGCCAGTGCCAGGATTTTCATGAACATTGTGTGGAGCGGATTTTTACCGATCTAATGCGGGTTTGTGGATGTCGGTCATTGAGCGTCTATGCGCGCTATACCCGAAGAGGCGGCCTGGATATCAACCCCTATCGGGCGACCCCTGATCTGTCTGCCAAGGCGCCCCTCTTTCGAACACCTCGGCAATGAAAGCGCTTTATCAGTAGGGTGAGGCGCTGGGCTCAGGAGTCTTTGAGCTTCTCGCTGGCCCGATCCAGGGCTTTAATGATGGCGTCTTTTTGTTGCAGGTTAATCTTGCCAGTATCCAGATACATGGCAAAACCTTCCGTTTCATGTTCAATAAAGCTTTGGCCAGCGCCGATATCGCGGCGTAAATCCACCACCTGATAGATTGGAACGGGGCGTGCAAAGCCCTTCACGGTAATTTCGCCCTTGTCCCGACACATGACTTTATCTTTCACCAGCGAAAAGGTTTCATAGGCGATCAGAATTTCACCAGGTTCACACAAGGCTTCGAGACGGGCGGCAAGATTTACCTCTTTGCCGATAATGGTATAGTCCATGCGATTTTCAGCGCCGAAATTGCCCACTGTGCTGAATCCGGTACTGATTCCAATTCTAATTTGAAGTGGTGTTTTGATGCCTTTACTTTGCCACTTCTGGCGCAGTATTTTCATATGTTTGCGCATTTCTATAGCCATGGATACACAAGCCATGGTGTCTTCTTTGGCGCCTCGGCTGGTGGGGTCGCCGAAGAAAATCATGATGCTGTCTCCGATAAATTTATCAATGGTACCGCCGTATTTGAGCGCGATTTGAGACATTTCATTAAAATAGCTGTTCAATAAATCGGTCAGGCCTTCTGGCTCCATTTCTTCAGAGAGCTCTGTAAAACCTTTGATATCAGAAAAGAAAATAGTGAGACGTTTGCGCTGGGTTTCAAGGCGAACATCCCGCTCTCCGGTAAAAATAGATTGCCAGACTTGCGGCGATAAATACTTCGCTAATTTATGGGAGAGAGAAATGGATTGTTCCCGTTGTGTTTGAATCTGGTGTTTTGCGAGATGCAGGGCTTTGGCTTGCTGGTGGGTATAGTAAGCCGTGACCGAGACATAAATCGCGGCACCCAGCCCGGCGACCAGATTCAGTAATGGTGGGGAATTCGCTGCAAAATCCCAGTCAAAAATGAAGCTTGAAACTATCGTCGTCAGTAAGGTGACGGTCATACCTTTCAGCCATAGGCTCATTCCGCCGACCACAATAAAACTGAAACTGGTCATCAACAGATTGAATACACTCACCGTTACGCTGAAATTAATCATGACCAGTGTTATGCCGACAATGATGCCATCGATGAGCAGGGTGACTTCGCGTGCTTTAGCACTATGTTCAAGCTTTAAATAGCGCACCAGGAAATACAGTAAATGTGGCCAGATCATGGCGGCGGGGATAAACCAGATCATGTATCTGCCAAGGTGGGCTTCAAGAATTCCTACTGCGATGGTGATCGATGATACCAGATAGGCGAGAATGCGGCCGTTGTAGGCGGGCATAACTGAAGGTG
>JBFHPN010000529.1:0-2421 GCA_041592735.1 Oleiphilaceae bacterium
GCGGCGGGTGAGGCTGAGCGTTTTGAAAAGTTACTGACTGAGTATAAAAAAGCGCCCAAAGTGACACGCGATCGTTTATATCTGGATGCCATCTCCGAGGTCTATGCTAATAGCAGTAAAGTGTTGGTGGATGTCGAGGGGGGTAATAATATGATGTACTTGCCTCTGGACAAGCTTATGTCCCACCGATCTACAACAGATGAAAGCGGTCTTTCGAACCAATCAGTATCGGAAATAGCGGATCAGGTGATTGAAGAAATTCGTTCACGTAATACCAGAACAACAAGGGAGGGAAGATAATGTCTAAAGGTTCTGTATTTCCTCTAATACTTCTTGGTTTAGTGATACTTATCGGCTCAGCATCATTGTATGTGGTTGATGAGCGGGAAGTCGCGATTAAGCTTCAGTTTGGTGAAATTGTTCAAAGTGACATTAAGCCCGGGATACATTTCAAGATCCCGTTTTTTCAGAACGTCAGAAAATTTGATGCCCGAATCCTGACGCTGGACTCAAAGCCAGAGCGTTTTTTAACGGTAGGTAAAAAGTTTGTTATTGTGGACTCTTTTATCAAGTGGCGAATTGTTGATGTGAAATCCTACTATAAAGCCACTGCAGGTAATCGATGGCAGGCGACAACGCTGCTCTCTAACTCTACCAATAAAGGCTTGCGTGATGAATTCGGTTCTCGCAGCCTGACTGAGGTTGTTTCCGGAGAGCGAGACGAGCTTATGGCGATCATTACACGAAAGCTGAATGAACAAACGATCGGTGAATTTGGTATCGAAGTACTGGATGTACGTGTAAAAGGAATCGATCTTCCTGAAGACTTGAGTAAAAACGTTTATCGCAGAATGTCGACTGAGCGTGAGCGTGAAGCAAGAGAAACCCGCTCTCAGGGTCAGGAATTAGCTGAAGGTATACGTGCTAACGCTGACAGACAAAAAACAGTCCTCGAGGCTGAAGCTTACCGTGAAGCAGAAGCGTTGCGTGGTGAAGGTGATGCGATAGCGGCATCTACCTACGCCAATGCATTTAGTAAGGATGCCGAATTTTATTCGTTTACCCGAAGTCTTAAAGCTTACACGGATACCTTTTCAGGTAAAGACGATGTCCTTCTCCTGAAGCCCGACAGCGAGTTCTTTAAGTATATGAAAAAGGCGGATCCTAGGTAGCGCTTTAGAGGGCTACCTATAATGGGAGCCTTAGAGTGCAAATGGGCTTGATTAGAACGTGGTTCAGCTTGGGTTGAACCGCGTTTTTTTATGGTTTTTGAAAACACTGGTTTTTTTGTGGGCAATAAACCGTTAAAATCCCCGCTTTTGCGAAATGTCTTCGTTGTCCATTGGTTAACCTGGCATTTTATCATCGTTGCTTCCAATAGAAGTTACTGCGAGAGAGTTGAACTATGAGTGTCTCAGAGCGCTGGTTACTGCCTGACGGTGTAGATGAATTGTTGCCGCCAGAGGCTTGGTCAGTCGAATTGATCAGGCGCCAGTTGTTGGATCTGTATGCAAGTTTTGGCTATCAGCTTGTGTCCCCGCCATTAATTGAGTATTTAGAGTCCTTGCTGACAGGCACAGGTAACGATCTGGATCTGCAGACTTTTAAAGTCACCGATCAGTTAACCGGGCGTCTCATGGGTGTCAGGGCCGATATCACGCCCCAGGTTGCCAGAATTGATGCTCATCTGTTGCAGAGTAAGGGGATTAGTCGCTTATGTTATGTTGATTCTGTCCTGCATACGCGCCCCGCACATACACTGACTAACAGAAATCCGCTTCAGATTGGCTGTGAGTTGTTTGGTGAGGTGGGAACGAACGCTGATCTTGAAATCATCTCTCTGATGCTTGAAACACTTTCCTGCGCGAATATTCAGCATATTCATGTCGATCTGGCTCATGTCGGTATTTATAAGGGTGTCCTTGAGTCAAGTTCTCTGGATGCCGAGTTAGAAGATAAGGTCTTTGACGCATTGGGTCGCAAGTCGATACCTGAGCTCGATGCATTGGCTCGGGATAATGCCGATAATGCCAGTATTATTTTGTTGATCCGGGATATCGCGAATCTTAGTGGTGGTGTTGATGCGCTGGATAAAATTGAGTCGACTGTAAACAATCTGGCATTGCGTCAGGCCTCGATGGTCATAGCGGCGATTGAAGAATTGCGTTTGATTATGAAACAAATCCAACAGCATTTTCCAGATGTGGAGATCGGGTTCGATTTTTGCGAATTGCGTGGTTACAACTATCACACGGGTATTTTGTTTTCAGCGTTCAGTGCCGGTTATGGGTACGCCTTAGCAAAAGGTGGGCGCTATAACGATATAGGCAAAGGCTTTGGCCGATCAAACAATCTGGCGCATAAGTCAAGAGCCGCCACAGGATTCAGTGCAGATTTAAAAACATTGGTAAGGTTAACAAA
>JBFHPN010000530.1:0-2419 GCA_041592735.1 Oleiphilaceae bacterium
AAACTGACCGGTTCGCGCTTTGCTGTGATGCGCGGCCAATTAGCAAAATTGCACCGTGCCCTGGCGCAATTTATGTTGGACACACATATAGAACAGAATGGCTACGAAGAGGCTTATCTTCCTTATATCGTAAACAGTGACTCGTTGTTCGGTACGGGGCAGTTACCCAAGTTTGAAGAGGACTTATTCAAGCTGTACGCAGATCGCGATTTCTATCTGATTCCAACCGCCGAAGTGCCTGCGACCAATATTGTGCGTGACACGATTGTTGAAGCGAAAGATTTACCTATCAAGTTTGTGTGTCATACACCCTGTTTCCGCAGTGAGGCAGGTTCTTATGGTCGAGACGTTCGTGGCATGATACGTCAACATCAGTTCGATAAAGTCGAGATGGTGCAAATTGTAAAACCTGAAGACTCCGATGCCGCCTTGGAGGAAATAACCGGGCATGCTGAAGGTATTCTGCAAAAACTGGGTCTGCCTTATCGCAAAGTGTTATTGTGTGGTGGTGATCTCGGTTTTTCGGCAGCCAAAACCTACGATCTTGAGGTGTGGTTACCCGGCCAGAATGCCTATCGTGAGATTTCTTCCTGCAGTAATACCCGTGACTTTCAGGCAAGACGTATGCAGGCCCGCTGGCGTTCACCCGAAAACAATAAACCACAACTTCTGCATACCTTAAACGGATCAGGCTTAGCTGTTGGGCGAACCATGATTGCGGTGATGGAAAATTATCAACAAGCAGATGGTTCGATCAAAGTGCCCGAGGTGCTGAAGCCCTACATGTCGGGATTAGATGTTATTTGCAAGCTGAATTGAGATGGATTTTCTACCGTTATTTTTCAACCTGAAAGGCAGCGCTGCGCTGATATTTGGTGATAATCAGGCAGCCATGCGCAAGCTTGAGATCTTACTGAAAGCAAGCTGCCGTTGCACGGTGGTTTCGCCTGCGTTTACAGATTCTGTTATCGCTGCCAAACCACCACATGCTTTAGTCAGTTATCGGCAAGACCTTGCTCCGGAAAACTGGGAAAAGGTTCAACTTGTTGTGGCGGCAACCGGTGATGATGCGCAAGACAAAGCAATTTCTGATAAAGCCAAAGCCCTTAATTTGCCTGTCAATGTGGTCAATCGAGCAGATCTGAGCAGTTTTATTTTTCCCTCAATCATTGATCGATCTCCCTTGATTGCGGCTATTTCGAGTAGCGGAGAACTGCCTATTTTGACGCGCCTGATGCGTAGCCGCCTGGAATCGAGTATTCCCCATGCCTTTGGACGTTTGGCAGATATTGCCGGTCAATACAAAGCAGCCGTTAAATCCCGCTTAACGGGCATCAACGCACGCAGACGGTTTTGGGAACATCACCTTGAAGGTCGGTTCGCCGATTTAGTCTATTCGGGCAGGGAAGCAGAAGCGGAAGACGTGCTTAAAGCCTCAATAACTGCCCTGGATGCCAGCGAAGCGAATAATGATGGTGAAGTCTATCTGGTCGGTGCTGGCCCGGGTGATCCGGATTTACTGACATTCAAAGCCTTAAGGTTGATCAGGCAAGCAGATGTCGTGCTTTATGATCGATTAGTATCTGAGCCGATTTTAAATCTGGTTCGTCAGGATGCAGAACGCATTAATGTTGGAAAAGAACGTTCTAACCACCTTGTTCCCCAAGAGTCCATCAATGAATTGCTCGTGAGGCATGCCTTGGCAGGCAAGCGGGTATTGCGTCTCAAGGGAGGCGACCCCTTTATTTTCGGCAGAGGGGGAGAAGAAATAGAAACCCTAGCCGAGAAGGGTGTGAGCTTTCAAGTGGTGCCCGGGATTACTGCAGCATCCGGTTGTTCCGCGTATTCCGGTATACCTTTAACCCATCGGGATTACTCGCAATCTGTACGTTTCATTACCGGGCATCTTAAAAACAATACCTGTGATCTGCCTTGGCACGAATTTGTTCAGCCTCATCAGACACTGGTTTTTTATATGGGTTTGGTCGGGCTGCCACTGATCTCCCGGTCTTTGATGGCACATGGTATGGCAGAATCAACGCCAATTGCTCTGGTATCCAAAGGGACTACGCGAGAGCAGAAGGTGATCACCGGAACACTGGCAACCATCGTTGCACAAGTTGAAGACGCTAAACTGGCGGCACCCACCTTAATTATTATTGGTGATGTTGTGAAGCTCCGTGAAAAGCTCAAGTGGCAAAATTAACAGGCCAGCACAAAAAAAGCGGCTATTATGCCGCTTTTTTTTAGGTTCTATACGTCATCTGCGTGCAATCATTTACTTAAATGAATGCACCGCCAGATTCTGAGAACGCCTCATGCACAGTTAGCGTTTGGGCAGCACATCTTTGAGTTTAACGTGAAGCTCTCGAATGGCTTTTTCTGTTGTTTCCCAATCTATACAGGCATCTGTTACAGA
>JBFHPN010000531.1:0-2418 GCA_041592735.1 Oleiphilaceae bacterium
ACAGGCCGGGACACAGACTTTAAACGTTTGGAAAACGCCACATCTTCCATTAAGGGTAGTTCCGGGAAGCCCCCTAACTGTTCGAACAGGCTGCGTTTAATAAATATAGCCTGATCACCTGTCACAATGCCTGTCAGGCGGGAACGATGATTCATAAACCAGGCAATAATCCTGAACATAAAGGCCTGGCCGGTGATCCTGACATTAAACCGCCCCCAGGCTGCCGATGGCGATAGTAAGGCTTCACAAATGCTAGCTACGGCACCAACAGGCAAGCGGGTGTCGGCGTGTAGAAAAAGCAGAATGTCTCCTGTAGCAACGGCTGCACCGGCATTCATCTGTTTTGCTCTGCCCCGGGCCGAGGTGATCACGCAAAAACCCAGTGCACTGGCCTGTTCTGCAGACTGGTCTGTACTGCCACCATCAACCAGGATGACTTCACAGCCTGAACGTTTGCATTTCAACAGCTCAGTGAGCAAGTCAGGTAATTGTGCTGACTCATTAAGCATGGGAACAATCACCGATACGTTCATGTAGTGCGCCTATACGTCCCCTGCTTACTGTGCATTAAGTCGCCAATCATAATCCAGAAACTCAATATCTATTTTACCTTCATGAATCGCCAACACATCAGGGTCACTCAAATTCAAGGCATCTGCATACAAGGCAAAAAAGTTTTCTAAACTATCTACGCCAGACCAGCCCTTTTCGAAATCTTCGCGATACCACTTAAATATCGAGGAGACCTGCAATTCATCTTTTACAAGACGATTACGGCTTTCATCCGCCAAAAATAAACGTGTTTGTTCTTCCAGTTGCTGTTCAAGTTTTACCCCCGTATAGGCTTCGGCACGTAATGCCGGACACCCGATACTGGCACAATTCACCGCAAAATGGATGCGTGCTTCTTTATACTTATCGGAACCTCGAATCATCTTATGTTCGATATCATCAAGGCTGCGCATAGCGCCAAGAAGCGGAATAAACGACTTCTTCCAGGGAGATTGGAACCAGCTACCCAGATCCTTAATCGAATTGAGATCGGGGTATTTGGTGAGAATCAACTCTACCGTCCAGGCATTGTAGGCATTAATCAGAAACGCCAGCTGTTCTGCTTTATCCAGCCCATCAAAGTCACGCTTCTCCATCGATGACAGCTGAGACAAATACGCGGTTAATTGTGAACGCTCTTGCTTGAACCCTGCGTAATTCACGGCCGTGGCTTGCCCGCCCTTTATAACCTGAACATGTTTTTTTAGGAGGGTATTCCAGAGGCTGTGATCAACGTCAAGGGCATCTGGCTCGCCAGTTTGAAGCGCTTCAAATTCTGCACTATCAGGGACGTCATCCTGTGCCCAGGCCACCGGTAACAAACACACCAGCACAAAATAAAAACGCAGCATAGATGCCATGATTAGCCTCGCCTCCAGGTATGATATTTCTCTAAGAGCCGCAATATTGATTGGGGCGCGTGTGCCTTTTTCCATTCGCCTGCAGCGTATTTATTTGCTTCTGACCAGGTAGGATAGGTATGGATAGTACCTAAGATTTTATTCAACCCCAAACCATGCCGCATGGCAAAAACAAATTCAGCCAATAAGTCGCCCGCATGCTCGCCTACCAGCGTTACCCCCAGTATCTTATCTTTTCCTGGTACGGTTAACACCTTAACAAATCCATGCGCCTCACTTTCTGCGATGGCGCGGTCCAGATCATCAATACCATAGGTGGTGACTTCATAGGCGATACCTTGTTCCTTGGCTTCCTGTTCATTCAAGCCCACACGCGCCACTTCCGGATCAACAAAGGTGGTCCAGGGAATCACGCTGTAATCGGCTTTGAACTTCTTGAACTGGCCAAACAAGGCATTGACTGACGCATACCAGGCCTGATGCGCCGCGGTATGCGTAAACTGAAACGGCCCTGCGACATCACCTGCTGCATAGATATTAGGATATAAGGTTTCCAGATATTCATTGGTCACGACCGTCCGATTCGTTTCAATACCCAATGTTTCCAGACCGTATCCTGTTAATCTGGCGACTCGTCCGACTGCACACAGCACATCATCAAATTCAATGCGTTTTTCTTTTCCCTGGCTTTCAACAATCAGAATTTTCTTATCACCTTCCTTTTCAAAACGCAGGGCCGTATGCGCCGTCAGCACTTGTACACCGTCTGCTTCAAGGCTGGCTTTTGCCAGGGCCGAAACCTCGGTATCCTCGCGTGCCATAATGCGCTCGCCACGTTCAATTTGGATAACATCACTCCCCAAACGCGCAAAACTTTGTGCCAGCTCGCAACCAATGGGTCCACCACCGAGTACCACCAGCCGCTTAGGCAGCTCATCGCGTGCGGCAAAAGCATCCCAAAGTGTGTCACTGGTCAGATAGCCGCTATCCTCAATACCCGGCAGTG
>JBFHPN010000532.1:0-2412 GCA_041592735.1 Oleiphilaceae bacterium
TCTTCCCCCTTTTCCTTCAACTGTTTAAATCGCCTCTGCGCCCTTGCTTCAGCACTGGCTGATAAGAAAATTTTATATTTGGCATGAGGAAATACCACCGTCCCCATATCTCTGCCATCAGCTACCAAACCTGGTGCGCAGGCAAAATCACGCTGACGCTGTAATAAAGCAGCGCGTACTTTTGCCAAGGGCGCAACCTTAGACGCATTATTACCAGCGGTTTCCGTTCTTAACTCTCTGGTGACATTCTCCCCGGAAAGAATAACTTGTACCGGCTCCCCGAATGCTGAAGGTTCAAACTGAACATCTAATTGCCCGGCAATATCAGCCAAGGCTGCTTCATCATCAAAGGAAACGCCTTTTTTTAGGGCTGACAATGCCGTTAAACGATACAGTGCGCCACTATCCAGCAAGTGCCAGCCAAGCTTTTTGGACACTAACTGAGCAATACTCCCCTTACCTGCGCCACTTGGGCCATCAATGGTAAGAATTTCACTAAAAACAGCACTCATCGCAACCTCTCAAACGCATTTTCATAACTATTGCTCTACCGTTATTTTGATACCAACCTGCTTAGCCAGCTCAACAAAGTTAGGGAAAGACGTCGCAACGTTTGCACAATCTTCAATCTGAATCGCCTCTTCAGCTCTCAGAGACGCGACAGCAAACGACATAGCGATTCGATGATCACCATGACTGTGCACCACTCCGCCTTTCATTTTGCTGCCTTTGATCGCAATACCATCCGGTCTGACGTCGGTCCTGACACCTAATTGCGCAAGCCCATCTGCCATCACTTGAATACGATCACTTTCTTTGACCCGCAATTCTTCTGCGCCCGTTAAGACTGTTTCACCTTCAGCACAAACAGCAGCAATAAACAACACAGGGAACTCATCAATAGCAAGTGGTACCTGATCTTCTGGTATATGTATACCTTTTAAAGGTGCGTACCGAACACGGATATCGCCAACCGGCTCACCGCCAACTTCTTTTTCATTACTGATGGTAATATCTGCCCCCATGAGACGCAGAATATTAATGACACCAACACGGGTGGGATTTAAACCTACATGCTCCAGGGTAACATCGGCTCCCGGAGAAATTGAAGCTGCCACCATAAAAAACGCAGCAGACGAGATATCTGCCGGAACATCGATTCTGGACGCTTTCAGTGCACCACCACCCACAATTGAAGCCGTTGCCCCTTCGCGTTTAACAGGATAACCGAATCCGTTCAACATGCGCTCAGTATGATCTCGCGTTGGTGCTGGCTCTGTGACACTCGTTTCACCTTGGGCATACATGCCAGCCAATATCAAACAGGATTTGACCTGCGCGCTTGCCATTGGCATATCATAATGAATCCCCTTTAGCGACAAACCGCCTTTAATTTTCAAAGGGGGACGACCGCCTTCAGATGACACAATTTGCGCCCCCATCAAGCGCAAAGGTGCTGCCACTCTTTCCATGGGTCGCTTAGATAAGGACTCATCCCCGGTCAGTTCTGTATCGAAGGATTGCCCGGCAAGCAAACCGGCAAAGAGCCGCATACCGGTACCGGAATTGCCAAGGTAAATCGGCCCTGGTGGCGGCCTCAAACCATTCAAACCGACTCCGTAAATTTTTACCTTGCCCGCATCAGGCCCTTCGATAACGACGCCCATATCCCTAAATGCCTGCAAAGTCGCCAAGCTATCTTCACCTTCAAGAAAGCCTTCAACTTCTGTTATGCCATCCGCCAATGCACCCAGCATAATTGAGCGATGCGAGATAGATTTATCACCAGCTACACGAATCGTCCCTACAACTGAACCACCCGGCTGCATTTTAAACGTTACATTTTTTGTATTCATGGTATTGGTATATGACTGCCCAGATAAAATTTTAGAAAAGTGCTCACGCGCTGCTTTTGCTCGCGTGAATACCCCCAGTAAGCGCTGACTATCTTTGTTTTCGATGGCCTGACGTAAACGATTTAAATCTTCATTAAAGTGATCCAGAACTCTTAATAACGCACCCTGATTGGCTAAAAATATATCGTGCCACATCACCGGATCGCTAGCTGCTATTCTGGTAAAATCCCTGAATCCCCCTGCGGCATAACGAAATATTTCCTGATTATCTTCTTCTCCCGCTAGGGTATCGACCAGTGAAAAAGCAATTAAATGAGGAAGATGACTGGTGGCCGCCAGCACCTCATCATGATGCGCGACCGTCATTTTCAGTACCGTGGCGCCCGCTGCCTTCCACATATCTTTTATCAATAACAATGCGACCGGATCAGTATTATCATGCGGCGTCAGGATAACCTTATGATGTCTGAATAATTTTTCAGACGCAGCCAAAACCCCATTTTTTTCAGAACCGGCAATAGGATGGCCAGGCACAACAAACCCGGGGACATCACCA
>JBFHPN010000533.1:0-2408 GCA_041592735.1 Oleiphilaceae bacterium
CCCTTACAATATGATGCCGCCGCGATTGAAAGTGTGGCTAGAAAAAAAGCGCCCGACAGCCCGGTAGCGGGACAGGCAACCGTCTTTATTTTCCCGGATCTGAATACCGGTAACACGACCTATAAAGCAGTGCAGCGAAGTGCCGATGTTGTCAGCATCGGCCCAATGCTTCAAGGCTTGCGTAAACCAGTGAATGATCTGTCCAGAGGAGCCCTGGTAGAAGATATTGTCTTTACCATTGCTCTAACAGCTGTACAAGCCGCACAGCATGATGCCGCTCAGTAGACATAAGCCTAAACACTAAAACGCTTTACCAGACCGGCTAATTCTTTATTCAGTAAAAGCGCATCATGGCAGCTGCCAGAGGTTTTATTCATTCCCTGGCTGGCGGCTTTAGCTATTTCTACGATCTCCTTGATATTCTCCAGCATTTTATCGCCCACACAGGATTGCTCTTCCGAGGCGCTGGCAACCATCTGATTAATATCATTGATCTTGATAATGGCAGAAACGATTTGCAGTAAGGATTTCTGAACATCCTGACTTTGTTTAACGGTAATCTGGCTTTGCTTGCTACTTCGGTTCATCACCTCGACAGCTTGTTTAGAGCTTGCCTTCAAGCGTTCTATCATTTCCTGAATCTGCTCTGTACTGCGCTGCGTTTTAGCCGCCAGTGTTCTGACTTCATCTGCAACGACTGCAAAACCTCGCCCCTGCTCGCCTGCTCTGGCAGCTTCTATTGCCGCATTAAGTGCCAATAAATTTGTCTGCTCTGCAATGCCCACAATAACTTTTAATATATCCACAATTTCATGAACATCTGTTTCCAGACCACTAACGACTTTAGACGCGTCATCAATATCACTGGATAAGCTTTTGATACCCTGAATAGCATGCTCAACGGTGGCATCGGCATTCTTACTCAGCATGGCCGCTTCATTAGCAGTGGCAGCAGCAACTTCGGTGTTCATTGCAATTTCCCGACCGGCATCCGACATCTGTGAAACCGCCGTCGCAACCTGATCCGTCTGTTCGTGCTGTTCAGCAACACGACTGGCCGTATCATCAGCAACAAGCTGCATGGCCTGCATTGAGCCTTGTATGTTTGAAGAACAGTTGATCACCTGTGTTACCAAGCGATGTATATTGGAAATAAAGCGATCAAAATCCGCTGCCAGCAAGCCTATTTCATCTTTGGCATCTATATTCAAGCGTTGCGTCAGGTCACCCTCACCACTGGCAATATCATGCAAACGGACGGATATCTTATTCAGCGGCTGCAATATTGCTTTCAAAATAAACATTGCAGCAAAAACAACCAGCATAATGCCTAATAAAAACACAAACAGCATATTGGAATAGGCGTCATCCTGAATTGCAGCAATGCTTCTGGCTTCTGCTTCAATCGTATTATCGCCATTTTCCTGAAAGGTCTTGAGCACCTTAAGAAGCAGTTCAGAAACTTCTACATACTCGTCATGAACAAGCTTATATTGCCGAATTTTTTCCACCAGCTGCTGCGCTAGCAACTTATGCCTGGCTAAATACTCTCGATACAGTTCGCTATATTTTTGACCGCCCCACTCTGATCCGGAAAATACATCATACAAACTGGTTTTTAAGATACTGCTTGAAACCTGCTCTTGGGTTGATATGCTCTCCGATAATGATTGATACAATGACTCAACATTATCTTTGGCGCTGATCATCTGTTCTAAATAGTAAAGGCTCCACAATAAATAGGTACTGGCTTTTTTACCATCCATGGCCGACTCCATCAAAAAGCTCGAGCTACCTCCCTGAAGCATTTCACCACGAATTTTCTCTAGCGCCCGATCACCAATAGATTCCAGATCGACAGTTAATTGCAGAAATTTTAATGCGTGTTCTTCAAATTCCGCCTTTACGACGGCATAATCCTGATAGCTTTGTACGGTATTTTGCAAAATAGTTTCGTACTTATCTTTCATATCAGAAAAAGGTTTAACAAGACTTTGTGCCAACAAGTCGGCATCGATCAAACGCTGCATAGCAGCACTTGCAGTCTTCTTACCTTCATTTAAATACCGCATTTGCTCTGTGAAATTGTAACCCTGAAAAATTTTCTCTACGGCCAGCATTTCAGCAGTAACACCATTTACCCCTTCCATAGCACCATCTGCTGTGTCCCATGCCGGACCAGTAATAAAAGAAAGACGTGAAGAAAGATCCTGTATGCCTTTTAGCCCTATTCCACCCACGATAAGAATAACCAATATACTTAATAGGAAACCGCTGGAAATTTTAGTTTTAATTGTCATCGTTGAAAGCATTCTTGCGCCCTTAAATTTCATCGCTCATACAGCATTCATTCAAGTATAGTTCAGCTTTTTTATTTTAAGCGCTCCGCTTATAACGTTGTGATATAA